>DMPB01000192.1:0-4459 GCA_003456175.1 Chitinophagaceae bacterium
TTAAGTGTACAGTTAAGTCAGCCGGTGAAAGGCCAGTTAGCAGCAAGGGTGGTAGACAGCAAAGGACAGGTAGTGTACCAGCAGAGCGGCATTAACCTAGCGGGCAGCAACTTGTTACAGTTGAGCGTAGCGCATTTACCGCAAGGTACATACCAGCTAACACTCACGAATGGTAGCGACTTTACGGCCACGGGAAGTTTTGTGAAATAAGTATATGTATATTCCGCTTGGTTGTATAAAATAGAATAGGTATTTTCAAACTACAAAACACAGCTTATGAAGGCGTCATACAAATTTTTAACTTGTTTACTATTAGCAGTATGCACCAGTGTGGTAGCTGTTCAAGCACAAAGTCCTGATCCTTGGGATGATGGTGATAGTGCCGATGTGCCTTTAGATGGTGGTTTAAGTTTGTTGCTCGCTGCGGGTATTGGTTATGGTGCCAGCAAATACCATGATAGGAAAAAGCAATCCACTCAGAAAGAAGTAGATAACAAATAATAAGTTTATAATTATTACAGAAGCCGCTCGGTTGTACTGAGCGGCTTTTATATTGTTTTTTGTACTACTATTGTTACCTATGACACAGTTGATAGCTCAAATCAAAACTTCGTACCAAAGCATGCCGCTTGCTGCACGAAATTTTTTGTTGCGAGCATTGGTACTATTTGTTGCTTGGAAGTTATTGTATCATACGTTATTGTTACCCAACAGAGTGCCCGATCAACAGCTAACAGAAGTAAATGCTGTGTTATCGGCTAAGTGTTTTCAATGGTTATATCCAAACAATACCATTCAGCTTAAAGCTGGTATGAAATACGAATTGTATGCAGAAGGTATACCGCATATATGGATTATGAAAGATGTAACGCAAGTGGTAGGCGTTACCGATGGTTGTAATGGTTTTGAAGTGTTTGTGTTATATGTTGGTTTTTTACTTTGTGTGCCTACCACACCACAACGCTTGCTCAAGTATATTGTAGTAGGATTAACCGTTACTTTTTTCATGAATGTATTACGAGTGGTTGCCTTGGGCTGGTTACACTTACACTACAAAGAGTTTTTTGATATTGCACATCACTATATTTTCAAACTCATTGTATACGCTGTGGTGTTTTGGTTCTGGACACGCTATGCCAAAACCAGCGCTCTAAGATTACCCCAACTGTAAATGACTAGTCTCGAAAAAAAAATGCTTTGGTGTATGGCTGCATTTGGTTTGTTAGCCTATGTGGTAGCCATTGAGCCTAACAATGCTTTTGCTATTAAAGAGCAGATTAGGCGTATACTCAACTTTCCGGCTTTGTTTATTACGGCTATTATTGGCTTTGTAGCATTGAGGCATCATGCAGCAAAGTGGTTACAGTATGTTTGGTGGGGCATATACATCTTTGAAATGGTAGTACTTGCCGCATATGGTGCTGCAGCTTTCTTGCATCCAGAATGGGCTACAGCAGGCTTTAGAAATTTTACAAGTAGCCTGCGGCACTTGCTTATTAGTCCTTTACCCTACATGGTATTGCTCTATCTTGGTAAATTGAAAACCGAAAATTATAAAGCCGATGTTTAAACATTCATTGCATTTACCGCTTTTTTAAAATCGGGTATTGTTTTGATGAAATCTATCAAAACTGCTTTCATATAAATAGGATTTTGCAAAATCAAATATAAATGCCTATGTATATGAGAAGTATACTCTGGATATGCTTGTTGCTTTCAAGCATTCGATTGTATAGCCAAACAACAGTGCTCAATCCTAACGGTGCTGGCGGCTTTGAACTTGGTAACACTTTTGCAGATAATGGATGGATTAACTCGGCATCATCCGAAGTCAATCGCTGGGTATTAGGTAGCAGACCCACAAATATTATTGGTAATCGTGCAGCTTATTTAAGTAACGATTTTAATGCAGCGAATCCAGCTACAACCATTACGGCTGGTACTGCTGTAACAACACACATATACACTACTATTACTTTGCCTGCTAGCGATTCTGCTATTCTTATTAGCTTTAAATGGAAGGCTAACTACACAAGTAGTGGTACAGCCTTACTCAGAGTGGCTATTGATTCTGCTATGATTAACGTGCCAACTTCAGGAGTAACAGCCCAAGGAGCAGTTGTATATAACGCTATAACCGGAACAAACGATGTTTGGACGGTAGTTCAAGCAACAGTATCGCCAATGTTCGCAGGCAAAACAGTACGACTTGTGTTTTCTTCTAGTACGCCGGCATCTTTCACGAACAATGCTACAATAACAGGCCCGGCGGTCGATTCAATTGGCGTAGTAACACGGGCTAACCGTTTAACATTTACTAGTACGAACACGGGAGGTAACTGGGGTACGCCAACTACTTGGACAAATAATGCATTCCCTACTGCGTATGATAATATTGTAATTCCGCAAGGCAGTAGTGTTATCTTTCAAGATAATATTCAGCATTTCTGTAACGATCTTACCATTAATGGTACGCTCACTGCTGTTGTTGGTGCAAACAGTATTTTTAATGTTTTAGGTAATCTTAGTGTGAACAGTACGGGCGCCTTCACCGTTCCTACCAATAGTGCGTATTCATACAATGTGGCTGGTAACCTAAATATTGCAGCAGGTGCAAGCATTAGTTGGCAAAGAGTTACACTCACTTTTAACGGTAATACAGCACAAGTATTCAATTTCGATAATGCCAATCAATTTGTAGGCCAGTATATCGGAGCAGTTGTTTGTAACAACAACGCAGGCCTTACGGTAAATGCAAATACAGGTGTACTAGAGCTACTACTTAGAATTGGTGCTACCCGTGGAGTACTAACACACAACAACGTATTACGATTAAATAATACCTTAGTTTCAGGTTTTAATACTGTAACCATCGCAGTGGTAGATGGCAGTTTTGCAAGTCGTGTACCAGTTGCTGCCAATGCTTCTATTAACTTATTGTATTCTCAGGTTACTGCTACAATCCCAGTTTCTTTAATAGCAGGTAGCCGCAACGAACTACCCTTAGATAGAACTGTCACATCGCTGCAGATCGGCTCCGTGAATGTTAACCTTCAAGTGAATGATAGCTTACGCGTAAGTGGTACAACAAACTGCTTAACCTTATTTGGCCGTGTAGATGTTGCAGATAATGCAGCCTTAGTATTTACAAATCCTGCAGCAACCTTTAACGTAGCCAATAATGGCCTAGTAAAAGGTAATATTGTACGAGTACTCAACGGTAACAATGTTGCCAGCTATAATTTCCCAGTGGGTTGGGGTAATACACGTAGAGCCGTAACGCTTCGAAGAATTACTGCCGATAATGCACGTGTACTAATAGCTACCAAAGCTTATGCTAATGGTACTAATGGTTCAGGTATAGCAGCTTTAGCTAATCAATTCGTATGGGAAGTACGTACACTTAGTGGAACACTTACCAGCGTAGATTCTATAGCATTTGAGTACGATGTTGCAGCCGAAGGTTTTACAAGCAGCGATTCTTTGAACCGACGCATCGCTACGTCGGCAACTATCAATGGAACTTACAGTGTGGTGCCAGCAGGTGCAAGTACTGCAACGCCTGCATTATTAGTTACTGCCCGAGGTAATTATAACAACGATGCATTTTATGCTGTGGGCTTAACACAAGGCGGATTTTTAAAAACATGGACAGGCGGAGCGGGCACTTATAATTGGTTCGATGCTGCCAACTGGTCGGGTAATACCGTGCCAACTTGTAACGATGTAGTAACCATTTCAGAACCATTTAGAACCATTGAATTAGGCACAACACCTGTACAATGTGCCGGTCTAATTTTAGGACTCAATACGTCAATAAACATTGGCGATGCACAAACCTTAAACATTGGTTGTAACATGCCAACAGGTGGAAATGCTTTACTGGATATCATCGGCAGGTTAACAGTAGCAGATGGAGCAACCCTTACGGTAAATGGAGGTATATTGCTTCGAAACACAGGTTTTTTATCTCAAACAGGTGGTAATATTTTACTAGATCCGGTTGGTAATACCGATACGCTTAAAGTGAATGTATTACAGTTGGGAGAATCTGTTACCAACTTAACAAATCTGCTTTTATTACAAGGAGGCACTATCACCTTTATTGATCCTAATGGTCTTAATGCTATCAACTATCTTGGAAATACAACAATAGATGCAAGCCCAAATCATACCATTAAATTTGGTACCACTACATCAACACAACGCGATGCGTCGCTCAACGGTTATCTTATTAATCTGCAAGCAAGCGGCCTGAACGCTGCATTAAAGCTTGGTAATGTGGTGATAGATGGCGGTAACGTTCCTGGTCGTTGGTTTATTGGCGGTTCTATTTTTGCAAATGGCAACCTTACAGTAGCGCCTAACGCCGATTTAAGAACATCTAGCGTTATTGTAGTACGCAAAAACTTCACCAATCAGGGTCGTTATTTCTCACGGGCACAGCTTGCTTTTGGTG
>DMPB01000192.1:4651-7998 GCA_003456175.1 Chitinophagaceae bacterium
GCACAGCTTGCTTTTGGTGATTTTAACCCAAGCAATAATAGTATTGTAGCGAGTAGCGATAACAGCGTGTTCACCACCAATAGTAATATTTATGCTAATTATCCAAGCTTCGCACCCGATGTGCCTGGTAATGGTTATAGTGTTGGAGATGTACTAACTTTATTTGATGGTGGTGCATGTGCACAGCCGCCAACTTTTGTAGTTCGTAATGTTAATGCAAGTGGTGGTATATTAACACTTTCTGTAGTAGATCCTGGAAGTTGTTTATCTAACCTAACATCCCCATATTTCTTTACAGGAGGTTCAGGCAGTGGCTGCCTCATCAATACAATATTGCAAACCAATAACGGAATTGCAAAAGTGGCCGATGTTAACAGTTTAGCGGTAGCTAATAATCTAACCATCAACCAATCGTTAACAGTATTAAATACGTTACAATTGTTCACTAACGCCGTTGTTAATACTGGTAACAACCGATTAACCTTAGGGTGGAACGATGGAACACCAATAATTGGTTCGTTAGCAGTAGGAACCAACGCACGTATTAATGGTACTTTCCGAAGAGCATTTAGCACAAACACCTTCACAGAAAACGATACGAGAGCTTTATTCCCTATAGGTACAGCAACGCAAAACCAATACGTAGCTATTAACTATGCTACTGCTCCAACTGGTTTTGGTTATATCAGTGCATCGTTTGTTGCAGCTAATCCGGGCATCAATGGTAACTTGCCTACAGAGAATACGGTTACCATCAGCAACCTAAACACGGAGGGTTATTGGAACATTCAATCTGAAGGAACCTTGGCTGGTACACCAAATATTCGTTTGATTCCAACCGGCTTTGCAAACTTAGCCGATAACGTAGCTGAAAACCGTATTATACAACGTACAGATGCAAGTGCTGTATGGCAGTTTACCGGAACACATGTAACGGGTACTTCCGCCGATACCCTTCGCAGAACAGGTATTACACTAGGCGGACAGTATGCGATCGGACGTGTAGCAAGTACATTGCCGTTATTTGTACAGCAGTTTCATGGCGTTGCAACGCATCAAGGTAATTTATTAAGCTGGAAGGCTGCCAACGAAGTCGATATCGCCTATTACGAGTTAGAAGCAAGCACTAATACGCAACAATTCGAAAGTGTACATCAGCAGGCGGCAAAGCAAGTACAATATCAATTTTTGCATCAGCGAGTAGCTCCTATAATGTATTATCGCTTAAAGTTGGTTGGTAAGAACGGTAAAGTTGCCTACAGTGGTATAATTCAATTGAAACAATCGAACCTTACGGTAAATATTGTAGCCACACCAACCATTACAACCGATAAGTTACAGCTACAAATTACATCGCCTAAAGCAGTGTCAGGAACTTGGTATATGATTAACATGCAAGGCACACGCTTTATACAGCAGCCATTTACCACAGTTGCCGGAACAGTGCAATGGCCTGTTAGCGTAAGTCATTTACCGCAAGGTACTTATTATATTACTTTACAAACAGCAGAAGGTAGCTATACTACAAGGTTTATCAAACAATAGAAACCAACGTCTTTGTTCATGTTCGGCCCCGCCATTGGCGGGGCCTTTTTGTGGCTTTGTTAATGTGTCACAGATACAAGCGTTAACTAGCTAGCATCCTCTTATCTTTGGCGCCAAAATTCTTATTGTGAAGGGTAAGCACGTAGCACTGTTAATCATCGCCATTTTAGTGGCCGACCAAATACTCAAGATATATATAAAAACAAATTATTATTTGGGTGAAGAACATAATATGCTAGGTAGTTGGTTTCGACTGCATTTTGTGGAAAACAAAGGCATGGCTTGGGGTTGGGAGTTTGGCGATGGCTTTGGTAAAATTGCCCTAACATTATTTAGGCTGGTAGCCGTAATAGCAGGTACTTTTTATTTAAGGCATATTATACAGAAGCAAATGCACAAAGGTTTTGTTGTTTGTGCATCGTTAATTTATGCAGGTGCCGCTGGCAACTTAATTGATAGCATGTTCTATGGGATGATTTTTGAAAACTCAGATTACTACGTGCAAAACGTAGCCAACTTCACTGCTTTTGGTAAAGGTTATGCTAGTTTTTTGCATGGTAAAGTGGTAGATATGTTGTATTTCCCGATCATACAAATCGAGAAAATGCCTGCATGGATGCCTTTTTTAGGCGGCCAGCCTTTCGAGTTTTTTAGTCCTGTTTTCAATCTTGCCGATGCTGCTATATCAACAGGGGTAATTGCCTTGTTTATATGGCAAAAAAAATGGATGCCCGATAATAAACCAGCCGCTGCAACAAGCGAACCCGCTTCTACAGAAACTGATAACAGTTAATTACTCTGTAATATATACTCTTGGTACGCGTAAGCCAATACTGGTAAGTATTTCGTAAGCAATGGTGTTGCACCAATCTGCGTGTTGTTGTACGGGTAAGTGTGTGCCAAAAATTTCTACCTCATCATTTTCTTGTGCTTCAGGTATGTTGGTTACATCAATCATGGTCATATCCATACATACGGTACCAATAACAGGCGCTAACTTACCGTGTAACCACACCTTACCAACACCATTACTAAGCTGCCTGCTAAAACCATCGGCATAGCCAATGCGAATAGTAGCTATACGAGCATTAGCGGCAACTACGCCTCTCCGATTGTACCCAACCGTTTCACCAGCTGCAACATTGCGAATTTGTGCAATGGTGGTGTATAGGCGTGCAACAGGTTGTAGCTGCAGATGGCTTGCTGCGTAGGGAGCAACACCATATAAACCAATACCTAAACGCACCATACTTAATTGCCATTCACTATGCCGTTCAATAGCAGCCGAATTACCAATGTGTTGCAGGAATGCATAAGGAATAACTTTTTGTATGGCCGCAATCATTTCTTGGAATAAAGCTATTTGCCTTACGGTAAATGCATCGTGTTCGGCAGCATCGCTTGCCGCAAGGTGGCTAAATACACTTTTTATTACCACATTGCTTTGTGTAGCTAATATTTGCGTAAGCTGTTGTATATCCTTCAATTCAAAGCCAAGGCGATGCATGCCTGTATCTAGCTTAATATGGATAGGATACGATTCAATGGCTTGCTGTTGCAAATAAGCTATAAACTGTTGTAAGATGCCAAACGAAAATATTTCTGGCTCTAGTTGATAAGTTACTAAAGCATCAAAAGCTGCTGCATCAATATTTAGTACGAGTATTGGTAAGCTAATACCGGCTTTACGAAGCTGTACACCTTCGTCGGCATAGGCTACCGCTAAGTAATCTACTTTTTGAAATTGTAGCAATCTACCAACCTCGGCACTGCCACTACCGTAACCATAAGCTTTCACCACA
>DMPB01000003.1:0-417 GCA_003456175.1 Chitinophagaceae bacterium
GGTGAAAAGAGAGAAGAATAAGTAAACTGATTATTCACGAAAAAAACTTACCGCTATGGCAGAAATGGATACCTCGTCCGGCGGCGGCCACAAGAAAGGGCCGGGCGTAAAAAAAGGTAAAAAACTCAGTACAAGGGTAGACTTGACTCCCATGGTGGATTTAGGTTTCCTACTCATCACTTTCTTCATCTTCACAACTACCATGAGCCAACCAACGGCTATGAAGTTGAATTTGCCTAAAGACGCAAAAGAAGAAGAGCAAAATAAGGCGAAAGAAAGTGGTGCCTTAACACTTTTACTAGGTAAAGACAACAATATCTTCTACTACGAAGGTATCTTAGATGAAACAGGTTCTAATTTCAAGTCGAGTAACTTTAAAGACATTCGTCAAGTGCTCATCGATAAGAAAAGAAGAAC
>DMPB01000003.1:619-1137 GCA_003456175.1 Chitinophagaceae bacterium
TCATCGATAAGAAAAGAAGAACCAATGAAAAAGACTTTGTTGTTGTAATTAAAGCAACCGACGATTGTACTTACAGAAATGTAATTGACATTCTCGATGAAATGCAAATCAATGTTATTACTAAGTATGCATTGGTAGATATTGCCGATGTTGAAAAGCAACTTGTAAGTATTTCACAACAAGGTCAGTAATCTAGCTTTACCCAAATCATTTTTAACTCACAAAACGTTGCGTACAAATGGATGCTAACAAGATCAAAGACGCAGATATTTTGGACATCATTTTTGATGGCCGAAATAAGGAGTACGGGGCGTATCAACTAAGAAAAACCTACTCTGGCCGCTTGCTTACAGGCTTGGCGGTGATGATAGGTGCCGTTTTGCTAGTTTTCATTGGATCCGTAATAGCAAATGCTAAAAAAGATTCGAAAACTGAAATTCTAGTGCAAGACGTGAACTTAGCGGATGTTAAGCAACAAGAGGAGCCAAAACCTGAGCCTCCTCCTCCGCCACCACCAC
>DMPB01000003.1:1353-5630 GCA_003456175.1 Chitinophagaceae bacterium
CCTCCTCCTCCGCCACCACCACCTAAAGTGGAACCTCCAAAGATCGAGATCACTAAATTCACTCCTCCTAAAATTGTAAAGGATGAGGAAGTGAAGCCTGAAGATGAAATCAAACAACAGGATGAACTCGATAACACTACTATCGGTAAGATTAACCAAGAAGGTATCAAAACCGATGTAGTTGCTCCTCCGGTTGAAGAAAAAGGTACCGGTACCGTTGAAGCTCCCAAAGTAGAAGAAGACTACGATAAGGAATTTAAAACCGTACAAATCGAAGCTAAGTTTCCAGGTGGCTTAGGCGAATGGAAGCGTTTCTTAGAGCGTAACCTCAATCGCGATGTACCTATCGATAATGGTGCACCAGTAGGTAACTACACCGTAGTTGTATCTTTCTTGGTGGATAAAGATGGCAACGTATCTGAAGTACGTGCCGAAAATAACCCAGGTTACGGTACTTCTGAAGAAGCTGTACGTGTAATTAAGCGTGGTCCTAAATGGACGCCAGCAGTTCAGAACGGTCGTAACGTAATCTATCGTCAAAAGCAAACTATTACCTTCCAAGTATCTGAAGAGTAATATTCACCTTACGGTAAATAAAAGAGCCTCGCAACGCGGGGCTCTTTTATTTACGATATTGTTAATTATATATATAATTTCTATTTTCATTTATTTAACAATTTAACTTGTGGACTTCATTGGTTGTGTCATCTCATTGGTATAAAACCAAACGTTATGAACACAAATGAAATTCTTCAAGCTCAAGCACTAGATATTGTGTTTGATGGTCGTAACAAAGCTTATGGCGCTTACGAACTTCGTAAAACCTATCATCAACGCCTCGCAAAAGGGTTAGCAGTGATGTTAGGCACTTGCCTGTCGGTAGTGATTGTTACTGCATGGGCAAATAACCATGCTCAACAGCCGCTTACTATCAATCTTGGGCAAGAGGTTATACTCAGTAAAGTTGATGAACCTAAAGTTGATCCTGTTATAGAAAAGCCTAAGCCACAAGCAACGCCTCCTGAGCCTGTTCGCCAAATTGCATATACTAATTTTAATATTGTACCTAACGATGCGGATATACCACCCATTGCCGATGTAGATGACCTCGATAAAGCTCGTATTGGTGCTATTAATGTTGATGGCGGAGCAGATGATGGCCGTATTGCACCGCCTGTAGAGTCTGGCACAGGTACTGGGAATAGTGGTACACCCGCTTTTGCAGATAACGATGATGGCACTATTTTCACTACTGTACAAATTGAAGCGCAGTTTCCGGGTGGCCTTAGTGCATGGAAAAAATTTTTGGAGCGTAACCTCAATCGCGATTTGCCGTTAGATAATGGTGCACCAGTGGGTAGATATACCGTAGTGGTATCGTTTGTAGTAGATAAGTATGGCCAAATTTCAGATGTACAAGCAGAGAATAATCCTGGTTTTGGCACAATGGAAGAGGCTGTTCGGGTGATTCTAAAAAGTCAGCAGTGGACACCAGCCGTACAAAACGGTCGTAATGTTACGTATCGTCAGAAGCAAAGCATCACTTTTGTTGTTAGTGAAGAAGGGTAAAGTAAAGTTGATACCTTCTATCAAATTATTATGGGGCGGCCGCAGGCCGCCCCATAATAATGCTTACAACCAACTTCAATGCGACTTACAAACACAGCGTGGTTGTATAGTGTCATTTACTCATTTACCGTAAGGCGCTTCTATTTCAATCTCGATTTTAAATATGCTAGCGTTTTTGCATACGCATCAGCTGTAGCATCTTGATTAAAATTAGGATTGCTGGGGTTGCTAAAACCATGCCCTGCATCGTAGTTATGAACAGCAAGTTGCTTACCGGCAGCTGCCATATCGGCTTGGAACTTTTGCACCGTTTCAACATTCGGCATGCGATCTTTTAAACCGAAAAAACCGATCACATCACAGTTCAGTTGCTTTAATTTTTCAATATTATTTTCAGGTCTGCCGTAATACATAACGCAACCTTTTGCTTGTGAACCAGCTAATAAAGCTGTTTGCAGGCTCCACATACCACCAAAGCACCAACCAATCGTGTAAATATTAGCTTTAGGTCCGGCATATGCCAACGTTGCTTTTACAATGATTTGTAAGCGTTCGGTGCTGGTACTACGCATATAGGCCATGGCACTATCGGGTGTAGCCGCAACACGACCATCGTACATATCAATAGCAAGTACATTCACATTGCCAAGATCGGCGGCAAGTTTTTCGGCTTCAGCTTTAATATGGTCGTTCAAGCCCCACCATTCTTGAATTACAAGCAAGTAGTTGTTGGTTTTTTTAGCTGCCTTTATTTCATAGGCTTGTGCCATGGTGCCATCGGCAGCTTGGTATTGCACCATTTTGCCAGTAGCGTTTTGCAGTTGAAAAGCTTTAGGTGTAGGGTGCCAACTAGCGAATTCAGCATTCACATCATTGATGCGAAATTGTTCTGTAACATCGGTGGTGAAACAGCTTACATAGCATTCGCTACTTAACATTTTAGGTGCGGTTGCTTTTTGCGTGGCACTAATACCAGCGGCAGTTACAAACGCTGCCATAACTATCCATACGATTGTTTTCATTTGCTTTGTTTTAACAACTATAGTTACGAACAAAACTCGCATGGGTTTTATCGGTAATAATACCTTTCGGTAAATATCCCTTATGCGAGGGTTAACCTTAAGGTAAATGTGTGCGTGTGGTTGCCTATAACAAGCTATTTTTTATTTTCCACAAGTACCGAACAACTGCAATTGGGATGGGCATGTAAATATGTTATCTTTGCACGACCTCTGATGGCAAGCACACTGGCTTGTTCTAAGGCTTGCCTCTGGCAGTTGCCCATAGCTACAACAGTTGAAGTGAGTGACACAACGATGTTGAGTAGTGTACCACGGTTGGTCAACACAAAACAATCATTTATTTGTAGCAACGAAGTAAGAATCTCCTTTTTATGGCTAAATATATTTTTGTGACTGGTGGTGTTACCAGCAGTTTGGGTAAAGGCATTATTGCAGCAAGCTTGGCAAAGTTGTTACAGAGCCGTGGTTTTAAAGTAACCATCCAAAAGTTTGACCCGTATATCAACGTAGATCCAGGAACGCTCAATCCTTACGAGCATGGCGAATGTTATGTTACAGAAGATGGTGCCGAAACCGATTTAGATTTAGGCCACTACGAACGTTTCTTGAATATTTTTACTAGTCAGGCGAATAATGTTACCACGGGTAGGGTGTATCAGCATGTGATTAATAAAGAACGCGAAGGAGCTTTTCTGGGTAAAACGGTACAGGTAGTGCCACATATTACCGATGAAATCAAGCGTAGAATGTTATTACTCGGCGAAGATGGTAGGTACGATATTGTAATCACTGAAATTGGCGGTACCGTTGGTGATATTGAAAGCACTCCATTTATTGAAACAGTTCGTCAGATTCAGTGGGAGTTACCCGAAGATGATGTTGCCGTTGTGCATTTAACACTGATACCCTACTTGAAAGCAGCGAAAGAATTGAAAACAAAACCTACGCAACACAGCGTACGTTTATTAAGCGAAACTGGGGTGCACCCAGATATTATCGTTTGCAGAACCGAAGAGCCATTGAGCAACGATTTAAAAAGGAAAATCGCACTTTTCTGTAATGTTAAGCAAGATGCTGTGATTGAGGCAATGGATGCCAGTACTATTTACGAAGTGCCGCTTTTGATGCTTCGTGAAAAGCTGGATGTGATTTGTATGAAAAAGTTAGGTATTAGTGTATACCCAGAGCCAAACTTAGAAAACTGGAAAGGCTTTTTAGATAAGCTGAAGTATCCGAAATCAAAAGTTACTATAGGATTGATTGGTAAGTATATTGAATTACAAGATGCTTACAAGAGTATTCTAGAAAGTTTTATTCATGCCGGTGCTATTAACGAGGTGAAAGTACAAGTGGTAAATGTGCATAGCGAAGGCATTACCCCAGAAAATGTAGCCGAAAAGTTGAGCGGATTAGATGGATTACTCGTAGCCCCAGGCTTTGGTAATAGAGGTATCGATGGAAAAATTACAGCGGTGAAGTATGCCCGTGAACATGATCTTCCGTTTTTTGGGATATGCTTAGGTATGCAGATGGCAGTGATAGAATTTGCTCGTAACGTATTGGGCTTGCCCCAAGCACACAGCACAGAAATGGATGCAAAAACGCCAGATCCTGTGATTAATATGATGGAAGAACAAAAGCAAGTAACCATGATGGGCGGAACGATGCGTTTGGGAGCTTACCCCT
>DMPB01000007.1:0-2602 GCA_003456175.1 Chitinophagaceae bacterium
GCTAAAAAAGTACCGGTATGTGCCGGTGGAACAAAAGCTGCAACTGCCCAACCTTTCTCACAAAGGCGTAAATCGCCTGTTACTACATCAATACCAATACCACGGCGGCCTGGTAGCTCATATAAGTTACCTCCTTCGGGTAATTGTATCCATTCTTCTGCTGGTACCGGAAATGCATCCCAACCGGCACGGCCAACGGCGTACAAGCTGGTATCTTCAAAAATATTACCATTGCCATCAGAGTATAAAACGTAGGGTGTGTGTGGTAAGGTGGCCATAAAGCGTTATTGTTACCCTTGCGGTAAATGGTACTAGTGGGACGTTACTACTTGCACTTCATTTACCGTAAGGTGTACTTTAAAGTTCAGTTATATAATACTTGTTCCGTTATGTTCTTGTAACTGTTGCTTGCAAAAGTCGTTGAATTCTCGTTCCAATTGTATCGCAATTGCTTCTTCGATAGGTTGCTGCATAAGTTTGTTACTAGCGAAGTCGATGGTTAAAATGCCATCTTTCAATACTACATTGCTGATGGCTTGCCAAGGAAAGGCTTTTTTGGGAAAACTATTGAACGTAACACCTTCGCTATTGAATCCAACTTCTTTCGGGAACTTAATCTGGCGTTCTAAAATACTTACTATCACATACAATGCACCTATCCAATAGTTATGTAGTGGATACATGAAAAAGCCAATGCCTGCAATAATTAAAGCCAAACGGTAAGTGCCCGTTACAAAATGAATATAGATAGTGTATGCTACAATAACAGCAGCCCAAACTGCAAACATAATACGTTGTTCAGGCGTATAAATGGCCGTATAACCAAAGGCTGTGGCGGCTGCCAAAAGCAACAATGAGCTAATAAAATTAGCCCATTTGTGATTTTTGTTTTGTAGTGTAACTACAAAGTCGAATACGTTATTCTCCACTTATTGAGGGTTGCTTTGTACTAAGAAATTGCAAAGGCGGAACAGAATTCTACTGCCAACATTCGCATCCCAATCATTTTCTCCAACGCCTACTTCTACCAAATCTACGCTAATAAGCTGTCGGCCACTTTCTAGTACCTTTTTAATGAGATACATGATTTGCTCTGCCTCAAAACCACCTTGTACCGGTGTGCCTGTATTCGGGCAAAGTTTTGGATCTAAACCATCAATATCAAAACTTAAGTGAACCTTTTGAGGTAGCTGCGCTACAATATCGTTCACAATATTATGCCAACTGTCGCCACCGTATTGGCGTTCTTTAATGTCTCTATCAAAGAATACGCTCAAACGTTCGGGGTTGGCTTGTATGTATTCATACTCTTCTTGGCAATAATCTCTGATGCCCACCTGTACAATTTTGCTAACGGCTTTTACCTCTTCTAAAGTGTTGTACATGATGCTGGCATGACTATACTTAAAGCATTCGTACGCTTTACGTAAGTCGCAATGTGCATCGATGTGTAATATACCAAAATCGGTATGGTGTTCGGCGAGTGCTTTGTAGAAACCTAGCGGTGTACTATGGTCGCCACCGAGTAACACAACTAGTTTATTCTTTTGAAGTAATTGTGAGGTTTGCTCATACACCCAATTGTTGAGCATTAAACTGCCTTCATTAATTTCTTTAAGGCTTTTGCACATGAACTTGTTCTTCTCAATATCATCGCCATTGCAGATGTAATTGATGAAGAGTTCGGCTTCTTTACGTAAGTAATCGCTTTTGAGTAATATTTTTTTATCAACCTCTTTCATAAAGTAACCTTGCTTCCAATAATCAGGTCCATCGAGGTCAAATAAGTCTACTTGCAAAGCGGCTTTGAAGATATGGTCGGCGGCACGTGCAGTACCAGCGCCATAACTTACAGTAACTTCCCAAGGAACGGGAACAATTACCAATCGAGATTCTTCTTCCGTAAAAGGTAGTCCGAAGATATTATTGTTCGGATTACCAGCCGAGTTGGGATCGAAGCTTGCTAAATCTGCCATAACGTTGTGTCTAAAAAGCGGTGCAAGTTAGTTAGAAACCAAATGCAATGCTTTTTTGTTGTGCTTTTTCATTTACCGTAAGGTATACCCAAAAAACAGGCCAATTTTATGTAGGCGGTTGGGGTGCATTTTACGGAGCAACTAATTTTGTACCATGAAGTATCAACTATTTTGGGTAGCCTTATTGTTTGGGGTGTTTTTAATAGGTTGTGAGAAAGATATTAACCTTTCGGTAAATGAAGTATCGCCTAAGCTAGTGGTGGATGCTCAAATTGAGAACGGTGTTGCACCTACGGTAGTACTAACCAAAAGTTTAGGCTACTTTAATACTATTTCGCCGCAACAACTTTTAAACATGTTTGAGCGTAATGCGGTAGTGAGTATTACGGTGAATAACGGTAATACAGTTCCCTTACAAGAAACTGCTATCCCGCTTGCACCGGGAGTTAACGCATATGTATACACCACCAATGCTTTAGTGGGCAACTTTAATACTACTTATCGTTTAAACATACGCCTAGCCAACGGCGAAAAATACACTGCCACTACTACCATACCGGCACTTACTAAAACGATGGACAGTTTATGGTGGCAGCCAGCGCCTCAAAATCCTGATCCTAGTAGGG
>DMPB01000007.1:2863-3005 GCA_003456175.1 Chitinophagaceae bacterium
GCCATGTTTGGTCGTTTTACAGATCCTCCTGGGTTGGGTAATTACATCCGTTATTTCACCAAAGTGAATTCTGAACCTTTCTTTCCTGGATTTACTTCTGTATTTGACGATCAGGTGGTAGATGGAACTACCTACAGTATTT
>DMPB01000007.1:3263-3867 GCA_003456175.1 Chitinophagaceae bacterium
AAGGGTTTGATAAGAATAGTATTCGTGATACGCTTGATCTTGATGCTGTTGGCTTTTTCAATAAAGGCGATACAGCTACTATAAAGTTTTGTAACATAGATAAAGGAACTTTTGATTTCTGGCGTACCTGGGAGTATAACTATTCTATTTTAGGAAGCCCTTTTGCAACTCCAATTCGGGTGCTTAACAATGTGAATAATGGTGCTTTAGGCAATTTTAGTGGATATGCTGCACAGTACAAAACCATCATTATTCCTCGCTAGTTTTTATTTCCATTGTCATAAAGACAGCGTGATGCAATGGGCATTACATTTGCAGACGCTAAAGAAATCTAAGACATGGAAATCGCAGAAAAAGTAGATTGTTTGATTATAGGCAGTGGCCCTGCTGGTTACACAGCCGCTATTTATGCTGCTCGTGCTAATCTAAAACCTGTGTTGTATCAGGGTATACAGCCTGGCGGACAGCTTACTATTACTACAGAAGTCGAAAATTATCCGGGATACCCCGATGGCATTCAAGGACCAGAAATGATGATTCATTTCGAAAAACAGGCTGCACGTATGGGTGCAGATATTCGTTATGGTCTGGCAACGAAAGTAGA
>DMPB01000007.1:4111-5039 GCA_003456175.1 Chitinophagaceae bacterium
CGAAAGTAGATTTTTCAGGACCAACACATAAAGTGCAAATAGACGAAGAGAAGTGGATTGAAGCTAATGCTGTAATCATTTGCACCGGTGCAAGTGCCAAATGGCTGGGCTTAGAAAGTGAGCAACGCCTCAATGGTTTTGGTGTAAGTGCTTGTGCTGTTTGTGATGGCTTTTTCTTTAGAGGGAAAGAAGTTGCAATTGTAGGTGCTGGCGATACTGCTTGCGAAGAAGCTTTGTATTTGAGTAAGCTCGCAACTACAGTACACATGATTGTACGCAAAGGGCCCGATGGTATGAAGGCAAGTAAGGTGATGCAAGACAGGGTAAAACAAGCTAGTAACATTAAGATTTATTGGAACAGCGAAACGGTTGAAGTAGTTGGCGCCAATAAAGTTGAAGCAGTTACCATTAAAGATAACCAATCAGGAACAGTAGCAACAGTTCCGGTGGCAGCCTTCTTCGTTGCTATTGGTCACCAACCCAACAGCGATATCTTCAAAGGCTGGCTTGATATGGATGAGGCAGGTTACCTACAAACTGTGCCCGGTACAAGCAAAACCAACATTGCAGGTGTATTTGCGGCTGGTGATGTGCAGGATAAAAACTATCGTCAGGCGGTAACTGCTGCTGGCAGTGGTTGTATGGCTGCACTAGATGCTGAGCGCTATTTAGGCGCTGCTGGCTTACATTAATTGTTAAGCAAAATCAGGTGATAAAATAGATATGGCGACCTTCGGCCGCCATATCTATTTTAATTGGTGCTAGTTGCGTTAGCATTTGCCGTAAGGCTACAATGTTCTTATTTTTCTTGATGTGCTATAATAGTAGCAATGGCATTTGCCCAACGGGCATGCTCTACATCGCTATAGTGTAGTTGATCTGTTGCTAAGATGGTTGTGTCGTTAAATGCATTTCTAGTGCCAAGTGT
>DMPB01000007.1:5266-6471 GCA_003456175.1 Chitinophagaceae bacterium
AGTGTAATATTAATGTAGTGCACTTTGTAGGCCGCTGCTAGCGATTGATTTACAGCGTTAAAAGCGTCAATAGCTTTGGAAATAGCTTCTCTTTGTTCAGGCTTAGCGAAAGGGGTTTGTCCCCAATCGGGAATGCTTAATACAAAAACTTGCTTAGGTTGATGGTTGACCCATTGTAAAGCCTTTTGTAATAAAATTTCAAACTCCTTGCGATAAATATTGATGCTGTTGCCCCGATATTGATTATTAACACCGATAAGTAGTGTTACATAATCGTAATTAGATAGATATTCTTGTTGTGCTATGTGGGCTAATAATTCTCCACTTGTCCACCCTGTTTTAGCAACAACTTCGGGAGCATAAGAGGTAATTTTTGCTTTGCGTAATTGCTGCACCAATTGATAGGGAAACCCATGGTGTAAGGGAACACTTTCTCCAATGGTGTATGAGTCGCCAAGGCAAAGGATGCGTAATGGGTGTTTCATGAACTTGGTTAGATGTTTTTCAAAACTTCGTAAAAGCGGTATACATCTTCAAAGCTACAATACATTGGTGCAGGAGCAACTCTAATAACGCCAGGCTCTCTATAATCTACTACAATACCTGACTGCAATATTTTTTCATGAATTTGTTTCGCATTTTTTGTGAAATATAATGATAGCTGAGCACCTCTTTCTTGAGGGTTGACTGGAGTAATAATTTCACAACCGATTTCAGGTATAGTTTGCAATAAAGCTTCTAAATAATTGGTTAGGGCTATACTTTTTTTGCGAAGTGCAGCCATGGAGGTTTGCTCAAAAATTTCTAATGATGCTTTTAAGGCCACCATGTTCATTACTTGAGCTGTGCTAATATTCCAGCCACTAGCAGTAGCCTTTGCAACAAAGTTTTTTTCCATGGCAAACCTTGTTTTTTCATCGTTGCCCCACCATCCTGCAAGTCGATGCATTTGGGTGTTTTTGGCATGGCGTTCGTGTAAGAAAGCACCGCCTACTGCACCAGGGCCCCCATTCATATACTTGTAATTGCACCAAACGGCAAAGTCTACATTCCACTTATGAAGTTGCAGCGGTACGTTGCCTACTGCATGTGCTAAATCCCATCCGGCGATAGCGCCTTGTGCTTGTGCAGCCGCCGTAATGCTAGCGATATCAAAGAGTTGGCCTGTGTAATAGTTAATTCCACCGAGCATTACCATGGCTAGT
>DMPB01000180.1:0-8962 GCA_003456175.1 Chitinophagaceae bacterium
ACTGGTACTTCTCAAACTACCAATTACTCTTGGAGCAGCAAAACTTCCATTCGCGTCACTAATCTGTGCGATAAAGAGGTTATTGCTGTTAAAGCTAACGGTAGCAGGTAGGTTGAAGCCTACGTTTAAAGCACCACCAGCACAGAAGTTATTACCGTTAACAATACTTTCTAAAACCGGAGCTGTTCCTGGAATAGTAAACTGCCAGCTGTTGATTTTACTCCAGCTGCCATTTACATCTCTTGCCCTTGCAACTACAAAGTGAGTACCGGGTAATATACCAGTTAGGTTAACATTGAAAGTTAAATCTGCAAAATTTTGTCCAGGTGTTACAGGCACTTGAATACCATTACCATATCCAGGATCGTAATCTAAAAAGTATTCTATTTGGTTAACGTTAGGAGAGTTAGCAGTGGTTAGGTTGGCATAAGGTTTAATGAACATGAGATAGTTGGTCATGCTCCAATTACCATTTGCTGTTAAGGCCCGCATACCGAGTAGCTGTGGCCCGTTCGCTAACGCACCAACGGGAATATTTGCCGTAAGGTCTTGTAAATTCACCCCTGGCGTAACCGTTAAAGCTGTACCTCTACCAAAACCAGGATCATTATTCAAGAAATACTCTACCCTGCTAATGTTTGGCGTAGTACCAGCAGCTAGGTTGTTATATGGTTTGTAGAACAACCAGAAATTGGTTTTACTCCAAGCACCATTGGCACTCATAGCTCTTGCACCTACTATATGCGGACCTACAGCTAGGTTGTTGGCATTAATGTTAAATGTAAGATCTACCAAGTTGGTACCGTTGGTAATAGGTACATTGGTTGCGTTACCAAAGCCAGGATCAGCATCAACGAAATACTCTACTTTGGTAATATTCGATACACTTTCTGGTGCTAACTCAATATATGGTCTGAATAAATACCAATAATGGCTAAAGCTCCATACACCAGCAGCAGTTCTTGCCCTTGTTGCAAGAATATGTACCCCACGTGAAATGTTATTCACGTTGATGGTAATGGGTATGTTCTGAATATTAACACCAGGTGTAATGGTTACAGGTGTACCTCTACCCTGTCCGGGATCTTGATCGAGGTAATATTCTACGTAAGTAATATTTGCTTGTGCCATTACTTGAGGTCGCTCGAACCAACCAAGTAGTGCCAGCAATAGGATACCCACTTTACTAATGACAGTAATGCGTGTTTTACTTATCGCCTTATAGTTATGAAATAATTGCATGATAATGTGTATTAAACTGTATACAATACGAACAAATGCTAAAAGCTTAGCTAATCGCCATAATGATGGGATTAGTTGTTGCTTCTTACACTGTAAGTGATAGTATACGTACTACCAGTTGCAGTAGTACTTGCAGCATTGAGGCGATAAAATGCAGGAATGTTAGGAATACCAGATGATTTGTAAGGATTGGTACCACCATAAATACCACAATCGGTTGGTGTATTTGTACCAGGAATTACACCGAAATTACGTGCAGGACTATTAGCAACAAGTTGATATGCTGCATCAGGACTATAGATGGTTTGACCAGCAGAATTATTATTTGGAATACCCACGAAATAAACATTACTACTAGTATTAGCATTAAATGTATTACCACTGCTACCAGGGTTGCTAGCTACAGGTGAAGCACCTCCAGAGGCGCTCGTGATGTTATTTACAAAAACACAGTTGCTAGCACCGAACAACCAACTAGCTGTTTGGAAAACACCACCTAGATCTATGCAATTTTGTATGATAAAAACTGAATTATTAAATGACAAGGACCTTCTTGAATCGGTCACACCTTGAGCTCCAACATTCCAAACACAATTTAAAATTTGGCCACTATTTACACCTACCGGGGTTTGTGCAGTAGAAGCCGAATAATTAATATCTACGCCTACACTATTCTCGATACGCAGGTTAGAGATAGAACGATTACCGCTAAAACCAACTGCATACCCACCTTGGTTTACTTGAGCCATATAACATTGAGAAATAATCCAATTGTTACAAACACCTGAGTTGTTGAAGTTAACATTCACATCTCTACAACGATAGATGGCAATGTCGTTCAGAGAATCTAAGATATCGGCAGTAGTTACGTTTAAGCTAGAAATACCTGCGAAAATAGTTCCAGCACTACCTCTACCTACGGTTACGTTTGTTGACGCAATCGCACCGGGCAGGGCTTGTAAAGCATTGTTAATGATAGCTTGATAAGGCAAATTGTAACTATTCACAAAAAAACCTGGCCCTACAATGTAGAGGCGCTTTGTAATGTTACCGCTGTAGGTAGCACCAGAACTTTGGGTAGATGGGTATAGCTGAATAGTATCTCCTACAACAGCTGCATCATGGGCTGCTTGCAAAGTAGCATAATCTATCCCGTTAACAGGAGATACAGCTCCGGTAAATCCTACCCTGCGTATGGTAGCATTTGCCGTAAGGCTTAGTAATAAGGTTCCAATAATCGCTAAACTTAGTAAAGTATGCTTTTGCATAGTAGTATAATTGAAGAAGTTTTGAAAATGGTTGATGGTATATTTCTAGTTGTTGTTTCTTACGCTAAAAGTTACTGTGTAGGTACTACCAACAGTTACAGCACTAGCAGCACCCAGTTGGTAAAAAATAGGAATTGATGGAATACCTGAAAGTATATAAGGTGTAGTTCCGCCGTACATACCAATATCTACAGGTGTGGTGTTATCTAATACGCTTAAACCGCCATTTATAGCAGTAGTTGCTGTTGTTCTTAATTGGAATCTTCCATCTAAACTGCTGTTGTTCACACCATTGTTAGTACCCATTGTTGGGTAATTCACAAAAATGTTGTTAAGTACTTGGCTGAAAATATTACCTGTATTAGGCGCAGTATTATTAATACCATTTGATGCAGTAGCAGCTGTTGTTATGTTGCGAATGAAACGTGTGTTTGTTAAGCCAGATAAGCTACTCGTTGGAATTTCGAAGATGCAATTCTGTACTAAAAAAGCTGCATTATTAAGCGACAAATTGGTGCCTGAAATTAATACGCAGTTATAAATTCTATTCCCTACATAAGTACCTGAAGGCGATGTGTTAAGGTTGATAGGACCATTAATCAAACAGTTATAAATATCTAAACTATCAACAGTTCTATCACTTGTAAAGCCTGCACTAGGGCCTGTTTGTGCAATGCTTAAACCATAACACTGTGAAATCGTCCACTTGTTCAAAATGCCTGAATTATCCCAGTTTACAACAACATTTCTACATCTTGTAATGGTAATATTGTTCAGTGCTTCTTGCCTGTTTACCACATTTACCGTAAGGTTATTCAAACCCATTAAAATGGTACCAGCGCTTCCCAAATTCATAGTAAGCGATACACCCTGAATATTACCTGCTAGGTTTTGTAAGTTAGCGTTGGTAATTTCGCTGCCAGATGTTTGGAATACGTTGTAGAAATAACCAGGGCCCAATACTACCAAGCGTTTCGTGATTGTTCCGCTGTACGATACCGAACCTGAAGTAGTAGGATACAATTGTATGGTATCGCCGTTCACAGAGGCATCGTGTGCTGCCTGAAAGGTGGTGAAATCGAAACCATCAATTCGTTCTACCGTGGCAATAAAGCCAACGCGGCGAATGGTTGCTTGCGCAGTTGTAACACCTATTGCAGCGAGCAGCAACAGCAGCAGCAGTTTTTTTGTCATGATAAATAGTTTTCAGTAATAGAGGCTTAGGTAGGTTTGTAATATGCAGTTATGTACCTTACGGTAAATATTAGAACGGCACAACAGGAACCCACTTTTCGCTAATCAAAAGTAGATAGTGCAATACGGGCAACAAATACCCATAAATGGGTATTTTTAATTCGATATAGTGGCATAGATTAAAAGGGTCAATTTCAATAACGGTATCTTTTACCCTTGTTTACTATGCTGAATTAGCAAGCGAGTACTTCATCCTATACATACACCAATAGTACAAAAAGCATGCTTTAAGTGCTCTTAACCTAGTAGTTTCAATCAATGAAAAACATATTACATAAAGAATTTATAGATACTATACATTTCGAGCATTACTATGAACGCCATTACGTTACAGGCAGTCTCAATAATTACATTGATTACATCTGGACGACCCGTTTCGATGTGTTGTGGCAAGATCATCCGCATGGTTTTACAGATAAGCTTTACCCTAATATTGGCTATACGTATCTTATTAATCTGGGTACGCCTTATTCCATGTTTATTCAGAACCAACCTTTTCCAATGAAAGCCGATGGCTTTTTGCCTCGTTTTCATACCATTGCTTGTAAGCATAGTGTAGGCAATCAATTATTGGGTATCAAGTTTAAAGTATCTCCTATTTTGTTGGATAAGAAAATTGATTTTTCTGAGTACAAGCATGCCATGTTTTCGCTTAGTTATCTTTTGCCTGCTAATGTTATTCAAGCCATTAAAACAGCTACTAGTTTTTCAACAGCGGTACACATTATTGAAAGCTATTTCAACAACTTGATTCATCAAGCTGATAATAATATTGTAACTACAGTTACACAAGCTATACAATGCTTTGAAAGTAACGTATATAAAACAATACCAATTCAAACGATTGCCAACAACTTGGCAATAACTACTAAAACATTGCAGCGCTATTTTTTAATTGCTGTAGGTATACCACCCAAACAAATATATCATACAATTCGTATACGTAAGGCATTACAAAACTACCTTACGGTAAATGATGGATTCATACCATCAGCATTTGGCTATTACGATTACAGCCATTTTTACAAACATGCAAGTACCTTTTTGCAAGAAGATGCTAGCTATATATTCAGCAAAAGAAAAGCGAAATAGTACAAGTACTATTTCGCTTTGAGATATGCATGCTATTGGTGTTACTGTGCTCTGTTGCGTTCTTCTTCTGAAGCTGTTGTTCTGCGGCGTGCCTGTGCTACACTGTTTTTTCCGAAACGATAATTGAAGCTTATGGTAGCAACTCTCGTTTCACGCCTGCTACTCCATTTTTCAATGTAATTGTTGTAAGTAATGGTACCTCCTGGTCTGTTCGTCCAGAATATATCTGTTACATTTAAACGTAAAGTACCTTTATTGTTAAGTACTTGTTTTTGAATACCAAAATTGGCACTCCACACGCTTCTTACAACCATAAAGCCACTACGACCACCACTGTTAAAGTTGCCGCTTACTTCCATACTCCATCCTTTTTTTTAGGTGAAGTTATTGGTAGAATTTAAGTTAACTGCTGCCCTACCATCATTCAAACGTGTACCCGCAAGCTGACCGTTAAATTTGCTGTAGAATATATTAGCATTGTTTAGTATACTCCACCAAGGCTTCACCTTTAATGGCGATGATAATGTTAGTCCAACATAATTGGTGGTACTAATATTAATGGGTAGTTGAACTGTAACATTATCATCACTCGGCAAGTTGGGGAAGGCATCTTTAAAACGGACAATGGCAGTATTGAGCACTTCATTTGTTTTGCTATATGTTAGTGTTGCATTCAACTTCGGTGTGTTGTAATTTACTTCGTAATTCCAGGTGAACTGCGGTAATAAATTGGGGTTACCAGTTGCATAAGTAGTAACATCAATCAAGAATAAAAACGGGTTAAGTTGGTTATAGCTTGGTCTGTCTATACGCCTGCTAATTGAAAAGCCGATTGTTTTTTGTTTGCCTATTTGTCTGTTAACAAATGCCGATGGAAATAATTGTAAATAACTAGAATCAAATGCTACATTACCAATAGCTTGATACGTATGTAATGAAGTTCTTTCGGCACGCAAACCTAATTGTACGTTCCACTGCTTCCATTGCTTGGCATAATTTACGTAAGTGGCAAAGTTCTCTTCTTCATATAAAAAATGATTGGTTTTTGATGCATCTACTATACGTGTGCCATTGCTTACATCGAAAAATTTAGCATCGTTATCTGTTTTCACCTTACTCCATTTAAAGCCTGCTTCAAGCTTCGATTGTTTTTTAAACGGACGTACATAATCGGTTTTAAACGATTGCAATTTCAGGTTACCTCTTTGCACACCATCAAGTACGTAATCGGGTGCCAATGTGGTGCCATCATTTTTAAAATATTTCGTTCCAGTTTGGGCGTTAGAACCACTCCAATAACTGCCATAGTCAAAGTCGGCAGTGAGCTCTTGTCCTAAAGAATCAAAACTGTGTTTAAAATTCACATTACCAACTAAGTTATTATTAAAATCGTTGTTACTAGCAATTGTATAAAAGGTTGATGCAGGCTTACCTTGTTGATCAAAAACAACTGCGTTGTTATCATTCATTCTTTCAATACCAACACCACTGCCATTCAACACTATACCAATTACTGTTCGTTTCGATGGGAAATAATCGGCACCTATACGAAAGTTGTTGCTAAGTATCGGAAAGCGGCCATAGTTGTCTTTGTAATCAGAACCCGTGAACTGACCAGCATTAGTGTAAAAGTTTCTATCTAACAAAAGTTGATTCAATCCTTTGCGATAAGCTGTATTATTAGAGCCAAATACATTCACTTTTTTGTTTCTATAATTAAGAGTAACACCTGCCCCTACTTTGGCATACACGCCTTGTCCGTAAAAGGTATTCAATGTTCCATTCGTACCTAAACGTTGATCTTTTTTCAACCGGATATCTATAATGCCAGCATTACCAGCCGCATCGTATTTAGCAGATGGGTTAGTAATTAAATCTATACGTTCAATACTACCGCTTGGCAAGCCACGTAAATAGTTCGCTAAATCGGCTCCTGAAAGTGGCGATATTTTACCATCAATCATTACCAATACACCTTGCTTACCACTTAAGCTAATCACATCGTTTTGATCAATCACAACACCAGGGGCTCGTTCTAAGAGTTCAAAACCAGAACTTCCAGCACTTAAAATGCTACTCTCAACATTTAAAACTGTTCTGTCTGAAAGTCGTTGAATAAATGGCTTCTTTGCGGTTACTGTTACTGCACCAATATCTTTTGCTTGCGGTTGTAAAGTTTGTGGCGGAACTTGGTAAGTGCCTTGTTGCTCACTTAATGTAAATGGTGCACTGTAAGTTGTTTCAAAACCATTACCAACATACCTGAGGTAATAATCGCCAAAAGCTAAACTTACTAAAGTTGCTTTGCCTTCGGCATCGGTAATGGCCAACTTTACTAAAGCAGAATCTTTTTGACGTAATAGTTGAACGGTAATGCCTTCTAAAGGCTTTTGTTGGGTGTTTTTTACTTGCGTAAATATAGTACCGCGAGATTGTGCATAGCTTATAAGAGTGCTCGCTATGCAAAAAACAAAGGTTAGGGTTGCTTTCATTCTATTTGCATTTACCTGCAAAATGAATAATCTACGTAAACAATCGTAGATTAAAATGATTAACCTTTCCTTATACCCTATCAATGGTACGTATTAAAGATTACGCTGTCGCATTTTTACATAACATTCGCCTAAACTTACTCATCAATAACTTCATTTACGTAAGTGAACTACACCCATCTATACCTATTTTCGCACCATGCTGATTGGATTAAACAATGTTAAGTTTGAATTTGGTGCCAGAACCATTGTAGATGAGGCCACATGGCACATACAGCCCGGCGAACGCATAGGTTTAGTGGGTTATAATGGCACCGGAAAAAGTACCCTTTTAAAAGTTTTAACAGGCGAATATCAACCTTCGGTAGGTACTGTTGAGCGTAGCCGTGGTGTTACCATTGGTTATTTGCACCAAGATTTGTTAAGTTTCGACACCAACGAAAGTATTCGTGAAGTGGCGATGGGTGCTTTTGAAAAAGTAAAGGCACTCGAAAAAGAAATTGAAACACTCGGTGCACAACTTGAAGCCGGCGGTAACGATCATTTGTTAGAACGCTATACCGATGCCCTCCACGAAATGGATGTACTCGATGGATACAATATTGAACATAAAACCGATGAAGTATTGCATGGCCTTGGTTTTGAAAACGACCAATTGCAAAGACCTTACAAAACCTTTAGCGGCGGCTGGCGTATGCGGGTATTGTTGGCAAAAATGATTTTGCAACAACCCGATGTGCTCTTACTCGATGAACCTACCAACCACCTCGATTTACCATCTATCGAATGGCTCGAAAAATACTTGTTGCACTATCAAGGAAGCGTAGTAATTGTAAGCCACGATAAGTTTTTCTTGAATCGTATGGTCAATAAAATTGTTGAGCTATATCAACAACGGTTACACATTTATAGTGGCAATTACGATTTCTATCAAGAAGAAAAAGCGATTCGTATAGAGTTACAGCAAAAAGCTTTCGAAAATCAGCAAGATTATATTCGACAGCAAGAACGTTTCATAGAACGCTTTAAAGCCAAAGCCAGTAAGGCCGCACAAGCTCAAAGTATACAGAAACGATTAGATAAGCTCGACCGCATTGAAGATGTACAATTAGAACGCCCAGATATTCGTATCAACTTTTCGGTTGAACAGCAGCCGGGCAAAGTGCTTGTTACATTAGAACATGTGAGTAAGCACTTTGGAGATAATATTGTTCTGAAAAACACCACTGCCGAAATTAATCGTGGCGATAAAATTGCACTGATTGGAGCCAATGGTAAGGGTAAGAGTACCTGCCTACGTATCATTGCTGGTACAGAAGCACACGAAGGAAAGCGTAATTGGGGCCATAACGTACAACCTAGCTTTTACGCACAGCATCAGTTAGAAGCACTCGATATCAATAATACTTTGTTGGATGAAATGAAAATGAGTGGTGCAGGCAAAACAGAGCAAGAATACCGCAACTTATTGGGTGGTTTTTTATTCGGTGGCGACGATGTAGATAAAAAAATACGTGTACTCAGCGGTGGTGAAAAAGCTCGTGTAGCACTTGCCAAAGTAATTAGTAGCAAAGCTAATTTCTTATTGCTCGATGAACCTACCAACCACCTCGA
>DMPB01000180.1:9204-10040 GCA_003456175.1 Chitinophagaceae bacterium
GAACCTACCAACCACCTCGATATGCACTCGGTTGAACTATTGGCCGAAGCATTAAACAAATACGAAGGCACGTATATTTTGGTAAGTCACGACCGTTACTTCATTTCAAAAACTGCCAATAAAATCTGGGAAATCGTTGATCACGAAATCAAAGAATTTAAAGGCGATTACAATGAATGGGTGGCTTGGAAAGAGCGTATGCAAAAACAGCAAAAGCAACAACACCTTACGGTAAATACGACACCTGCTACAACAACAACTTCAGAAGTAAAAGAAACGTCTAAACCAAAAAACAATATAGACAGAGAGCAACAGAAAGAGTTGCAAAAAGTACAACGACAGTTTCAAAAAGCCGAAGAAACGCTGGAACAACTAAAAGCCAAGCAAACAGCTATTGAATTAGAACTTGCCGACCCTAAAAGCTATAGTAATCCACAACAATTTGCCACACTAGAAAGCAATTACAAGCAAGTACAGCAACAAGTTAAAGAAGCTGCTGAAAAATACGAGCAGCTGTTCGAGCAAATAATGTTACTAGAAGACAACTAAGCTATACACCTTACGGCAAATGGGAAA
Organism: Chitinophagaceae bacterium; assembly: GCA_003456175.1. Taxonomy (GTDB): domain Bacteria; phylum Bacteroidota; class Bacteroidia; order Chitinophagales; family Chitinophagaceae; genus UBA10646. The sequence goes on from DMPB01000180.1 coordinate 9,781, forward strand.
TACTGCTACAACACAGTATTTCCCATGGCCAAAATAGTATGAAATTCATCTACCGTTATACCACAAACAGAAAGCCTGCCTTGGCGAATCAACGATAAATTACTCAACGCCGGATTTGCTTTCATAGCTGCTAACGTAACAGGAACTTCCATGGCTTTAACAGGTGCAAGATCTACCACTACCCAATTGGTATCATCGGTAGTTGGGTCTTGATAATGTTCTTTCACCACCATTGCAATGCCCACAATTGCTAAGCCCTC
>DMPB01000180.1:10350-10486 GCA_003456175.1 Chitinophagaceae bacterium
CCCAAAAGGTTTTTTTATCCTTTGTAAACTGTTCCCAAGAATACTTGAAAGGTTCAGATTTCACCAACCAATATTGCATACAACTAGCTTTTGAAATATGATATAATCACTACATGCAATTTCATTTACCGTAAGG
>DMPB01000180.1:10833-11302 GCA_003456175.1 Chitinophagaceae bacterium
AATGCATCAAACAACTCATATCGGTACTTACTAAATAATCGGCATGGCTAGCTACGGCATTATCTATTTTTTGGTCGCCCATGGCAACACTAATAGGTTCAAACTTAACGGCAAAAGTGCCACCAAAGCCGCAACAGGTTTCAACATCGTTCAGTTCTACCAATTCTAAGCCTGCTACCGCTGCAAGCAATTGTCGCGGCGCTTGTTTAATATTACACTCACGCAATGCAGCACAACTATCATGATAGGTTACTTTGGCATTCATGCGAGCCCCTATATCGGTTACACCGAGTACGTTCACTATAAAATCTGAAAATTCATAGCTACGTTCTGCCAAAAATTTCACTTCGTTGTGCACACTACTGTTATCGAATAATTTGGTATAATAATTTTTTACAAAGCCAATGCAACTTGCACTCGGCGCTACCACATATTCATCGCCAGAAAAATCATTGATGAATTTGCTGCA
>DMPB01000088.1:0-331 GCA_003456175.1 Chitinophagaceae bacterium
AAGAGGGGTTTATTTTTTTCGAAACGGCCGAATATTTTCGTCTTATCAGCCTCTATCCAACGAGGCTTTTTTTGACAAAACCACTCACCTAAAATAAAGATTGTACCATGGCCAAGAAGCAAGCACAGCCTGCATTGCAGTTTTCTCGCCGCTTTACAAAAGATGGCGTAACTCCGTTCGATTTGTTTGAGTACGATTACCGTACCAGCGTTATCAAAAACCCTAATGGCGAAAAGGTTTTTGAAATGAACAATGTTGAAGTGCCGAAACAATGGAGCCAAATTGCAACCGATATTTTGGCACAAAAGTACTTTCGTAAAGCTGGTGTGCC
>DMPB01000088.1:563-2278 GCA_003456175.1 Chitinophagaceae bacterium
AAAAGCTGGTGTGCCACAAGCCGATGGCAGCCTTGGTCGTGAAACAAGTGTGAAGCAAGTAGCACACCGTATGGCTCATTGCTGGCGTGTTTGGGGTGAACGTTATGGGTATTTTGCAAGCCCAGCCGATGCACAAGTGTTTTATGAAGAATTAGTGTACAGTATCCTTAACCAAAGCTGTGTGCCTAATAGTCCGCAGTGGTTTAACACAGGTTTGTACGAAAGCTATGGCATTACAGGTAAGCCACAAGGGCATTACTATGTAGATGCGAAAGATGGACAGCTAAAGAAGAGCCAAAATGCTTACGAGCGTCCGCAACCACACGCTTGTTTCATCCTGAGTGTAAGCGATGATTTGGTGAACGAAGGTGGTATCATGGATTTGTGGACACGTGAGGCTCGTATTTTCAAATATGGTAGTGGTGTTGGTACTAATTTCAGTGGTATTCGTGGTGCGGGTGAGAAATTAAGTGGTGGTGGTACTAGTAGTGGGTTAATGAGCTTTTTGAAAATTGGTGACCGTGCTGCTGGTGCTATTAAAAGTGGTGGTACTACACGTAGAGCTGCTAAGATGGTGTGTTTAGACTTAGACCATCCCGAAGTATTAGATTTTATCAACTGGAAGGTAGAAGAAGAAAAGAAAGTAGCTGCATTAGTTGCTGCCGGTTATGATAGTAGCTACGAAGGTGATGCTTACGCTACTGTTTCTGGGCAGAACTCGAACAACTCTGTTCGTATACCAAATGAGTTCTTCAAAGTATTAGAAGAAGATGGCGATTGGGAATTAAAGGCTCGTACCGATGGACGAGTAATGAAAAAAATTCCAGCTCGTGAAGTTTGGAACCAAATCGCTTATGCAGCATGGCGTTGCGCTGACCCAGGAACCCAATATGATACCACTATCAACGAATGGCACACTTGTCCAGAAGGTGGTCGTATCAACGCAAGTAATCCTTGTAGCGAGTACATGTTTTTAGATAACACTGCATGTAACCTTGCTAGTGCCAACCTAATGAAATTCTTTAACCCCGATACCAAAGCGTTCGATGTTGAAGGGTTTGAATATACTTGTCGTTTATGGACCGTTGTGCTAGAAATTTCTGTACTAATGGCACAATTCCCAAGTCGTGAAGTAGCGCAGCTCAGCTATGATTACAGAACACTAGGGTTAGGTTTTGCTAATTTGGGTACCATGTTGATGGTAAGTGGTATTCCTTATGATAGCGAGGAAGCTCGTGGTATTGCGGGTGCTATTACCGCTATTATGACGGGTATTGCTTACAAAACATCTGCTGAAATGGCTTCATTCTTAGGCGCTTTCAGCAAGTATGAAGAAAACAAGCAACACATGTTACGTGTAATGCGTAACCACCGTGCCGCTGCTTACGATGCTGCCGATGCTTATGAAGGCATAAGCATAAAGCCAGTAGGCATCAATGCACGTTACTGCCCAGACTACTTATTGAAGTCTGCAACCAAAGCGTGGGACGATGCGGTACAATTGGGCGAACAATTTGGCTATCGCAACGCACAAACTACAGTAATTGCACCCACTGGCACCATTGGTCTAGTAATGGATTGTGATACTACTGGTGTAGAACCTGATTTTGCCTTAGTGAAATTTAAGAAGTTAAGTGGCGGTGGCTACTTCAAAATCATCAACCAAAGTGTACCCGCAGCCCTAAAGAACTTAGGCTACGGCGAAAAAGAAATTG
>DMPB01000088.1:2447-4784 GCA_003456175.1 Chitinophagaceae bacterium
GGCTACGGCGAAAAAGAAATTGATGCTATTGTAAAATATGCGGTAGGTGCAGCAAGCTTTGAGGGTGCCCCTTTCATTAACCCTCAAACACTTAGTGAGAAAGGTTTTATTGCAGAGGAAATTACCAAATTGAACGATGCTGCTAAGAGTGCTTTTGAAATAGGTTTTGTTTTCAACAGATATACCCTTGGCGATGCTTGTTTAGAACGTTTAGGTTTTACGCCAGAGCAGTACAGCGATTGGAGTTTTAATATGCTTGAAGCTTTAGGCTTTACTGATGAGCAAATAGATGCAGCGAACGATTACGTGTGTGGTACGATGACTGTAGAAGGTGCACCTTACTTAAAAGAAGAGCATTTAAGTGTTTTTGATTGTGCTAATAAGTGTGGTAAAAAAGGCGAACGTTACATTCATGCTCATGGTCACATTAAAATGATGGCTGCTTGTCAGCCGTTCTTGAGTGGTGCTATCTCTAAAACCATCAACTTACCACACGAAGCCAATATCGAAGAAATTGCCGAGTGTTACATGCTTAGCTGGAAGCTTGGTTTGAAGGCCAATGCATTATACCGCGATGGTAGTAAGTTGAGCCAGCCATTGAGCAACAAAAGCGATAAGAAGAAAAAAGAAGAAGATACTGCCACCGCAACTGCTGAAGCTACAGAAGAAGCTACAACATCAAATATTGTAGACCTAAGTAAGCTCACCGTAGATGAGTTGTTGGAAGAGGTTACCAAGCGTATGCAAAACGCACCTGACACCCAGCTGAAGCGTCAGTTAGCCAAAATTGTAGAACGCCGCACCTTACCTGCTAAGCGTAGAGGTTTTACACAAAAAGCAAGAGTTGGCGGTCAGGTGGTGTTTGTACGTACTGGTGAATATAACGATGGTACGTTAGGTGAAATCTTCATTGATCTTGCGAAAGAAGGTAGCACGTTACGCAGCTTAATGAACTGTTTTGCCATTGCAGTTTCTGTAGGCTTGCAGTATGGTGTACCACTCGAAGAGTTTGTTGAGAAGTTTGTGTTCACCAAGTTTGAGCCAGCCGGTATGGTCGATCATCCGAATATTAAAACAACCACTTCGTTGGTAGATTTCATTTTCCGTTGCTTGGCGTTTGAATACTTAGATCGTACCGATTTGGTGCATGTATTAAATCGTCCGACAGTTGAAAATGGCGATGATGAAGGCGAAGTAAGCATACTCGGTAAGCCTGAATTAAGCAGTGTGCGTATTACACCTAATGCCGAAGCTGCACCACAAAAACTAGCGATGCCGAAACCCGTAATGGCAGTGAAGGCTGAGGCTTCTGTTGGACTCGATGCTGTGAATGCGGCTGCTAAAAATATGCAAAGCGATGCCCCTGCATGTAATGTATGTGGCCATATTACATTACGTAGCGGTACTTGTTACAAGTGCTTGAACTGCGGTAATAGCATGGGTTGTAGCTAGTATACATACCTTACGGTAAATGATGGATGGGTTCATAAATAGGGATCGAGGCCGCAGGCCTCGATCCCTATTTGTATATATGCCAGTGAACCATCATACCCTTACGGTAAATATTACAACGTGCATATTCATTTACCGTAAGGTGTACAACAAAAAAGGTAGCAGTGTTATTGCTACCTTCTATCAATCGGTTATTTAAAAGATTTATTTGATAATACGTACCGTAGTGGTGTTGTTACCATCAATTACTTTCACAATGTAACTACCTGCAGGAAGGCTACTAGTTGATATGGCTTGTAGCTGACTGTTGATGACTTGTTGCGCAACAATAACACCATTATTGTTGATGATTTGAACGGTGCCCTTGCTCGCTGGATATTTTACATAAGCTACATCGCTAACAATAGTAGGGAATACTTGTGCTTGATTGTTGGCATTACCATAGTATACGGCAGTTGTTTTAGAATATTGTTTGCTACCATTGTTATCTACAATTACCAATCTGTAGTAGTTCCAACCAGCGTTAATCTTGTTATCAATGAACTGGTAGGCATGGTTGCCCGTTCCCATGGCTTTAACAGCTCCAATATTGTTGAAAGTAGCATCGTTATTACTTTTTTCTACAACGAATTGTTGTGTATTGGTTTCTGAAAGTGTATTCCACTGTAATTGTGCGGTAGCATTTTTGAGTATTGCTTGGAAGTTGCCAATTTGTGCTGGTAGGGTAATGCTGTTAGTGGTAACGCTCTCCCAGGTAGTACCAACCCTTAAGAAATCTACACTGCCGGTAGCACCTATTGTGGTACCTCCTTGGCGGATATTCAAAGCACCAACAGCTGTTCCATCGGTACCGGCGGATTTGTAGGAACAATGAACGGTGGCACA
>DMPB01000088.1:5004-5208 GCA_003456175.1 Chitinophagaceae bacterium
TAGGAACAATGAACGGTGGCACAGACAATCAAGCCAATATTGCTGCTTGGCGTACCGCATTACCAGCCGATAACTTTAGTGGTTATAGCGATGTAAGTTTTGTGCTGGCTAACGGTACTAGTTCAACTATGAACTTGATACCATCAAGCTCAGTGAACTTGTTTAGTGCGCCACTTCCTAATATTACAGTCGATTATCGTAGCG
>DMPB01000088.1:5438-6960 GCA_003456175.1 Chitinophagaceae bacterium
CAGTCGATTATCGTAGCGTTACACGTGCAGCAATACCAACAATTGGCGCCTACGAGCTCCTCACTAAACCTGGTGTATGGAAAGCCGATGCTGCAACTACTAGCTGGACTACAGGCACCAACTGGGTAAGTGGTACAGTACCATCTCCAACAGGTGGTGTTAGTATCTTTATTCCAGAAAATACGGTGAATGTTCCAGTAGTTTCTACCACAGTAACGGTTGGCCGTTTTGTGAATGCAACCACGCAACCTATCGTAGTTAATAGCGGTGTTACTTTAACCTTACGAGGCGAGTTAATACAACATGCCACTCCGGGAGTACTTAACGCCACCAATGCAACTTTACGCTTTGCGGGTACAGAACCACAGTCTATAGGTGGTATTGTTAACGTTAATAACTTACAGGTCGATAATGTAGCAGGTGTAGGTATTTCAAGTGGTGTTGTTAATCTTTTCGGTCGTTACACCCCAATTAATGGTACCCTTACGGCAAATGGCAGATTACTTTTTGTAAGTAACGCTAATGGTACTGCAAGCGTTGCTACAGGTTTAGGCACTATTAGCGGTAATGTTATTACACAACGTTTTATACCTGCTAAGGCAGCCCGTAAGAGCATTTTTGTGGGTAGCCCAGTAACAGCACGTATCGATACAAGTTGGCAGCGTCAAATTCATATCACAGGTGCTATTGGTACTTGCCCTGCCGTTAGTTCTAATGGCTTCGATGTAACCTTAACTGGTAACCCTAGCATGTTCACCTATACCCATGCTAACCCAAGCGGGCAACGTTGGGTTAAAATCAACAATACCAACCTAACTTCTTTAACACCAACCTCAGGTTATCGTTTGTTGGTACGTGGTAATCGTTCAGCTGGTTGTACCCTACTCGATGGATCTGCTCAAGCTGCTACCGCAGTTACGTTACAAGCCATTGGTGTATTGGCACAAGGCGATATCGCAGAAGGACTTGTTGAAGGCTTTAACTTCATAGCCAACCCTTATCAATCACCTATTAATTTCGATAACGTAGCAAGCGACAATAGCACCAATATTGATGCTAGTTATTGGACCTATAATCCCGAAAACAACAATGGTGTTTTCAGTGTATACAATGCAGGAGTACTTACCAACAAGCCCGCTGGTTATACCAACGATAACATCATCGCTACAGGTCAAGCATTCTTTGTAAGAAAGTCAACTGCAGGTGGTGCTAGCGTAACCAACTTCTTTAGAGAAAGTCACAAATCAACCACTGCTCAACCTGGTTTATTCAGAACACAGAACTGGTTAGGCATGACAAGAGTTGCCTTACGGGCAAATGATGACGCACACATCGATGAAGCTGTCGTACGTTTTGGTAACCAACAAGGTGTAAGCAATACAGCAGAAGGCACCTACGATGCGTTGAACATCAGCGAAGGTACCGAAGGCATTAGCAGCCAAAAAGCCGGCAACCGCTACAGCATTCAAACTAGAAGAGGTGTAACCACTGCCGATACAGTAAGCTTACATGTAGTAAGCAA
>DMPB01000177.1:0-989 GCA_003456175.1 Chitinophagaceae bacterium
TCATTTACCGTAAGGTATTATGGCTTTATATTACCGTCGGCATCGAGTTCAACCACCTTCTTACCTAACTTTTCTAGGCCTGGCAATATTTTAGCCTTATCGCCTACCAACAATATGTACATTTTGTTGATGTCGATATACTTTTTAGCCAACGCATTGATATCGGCAGCTGTAATGTTGGCTAAAATTTTATTTTGCTCATCTATAAAATTGGCTGGTAAGTTGTATTCTAAAATGCGGCTAATAAAGCCTGCCTTTTGAATGCCTGTTTCGTAACGCAAAGCATCGCGTTGGCCAATGGCATTTTTCATAAAGCTTACTTCATCGGCACGTATACCACTTGTAGCATAGTTGCTGAACTCTTTTAATAGTTCTACCAAAGCGCTATCGGTAGCATTGGCTTTTATGCCACTGCTAAACTGAAACTGTCCGCCATATTGGTCGGCATCGAAACCACAACGAGCGCCGTAAGTCCAGCCTTTATCTTCACGTAGATTAAGATTAACACGACTGTTGAAAGCGCCTCCTAAAGCGTAGTTCATGAGACCAACTTTATAAAATTCGCTAGTAGCATCGTATGGCAAGTTGGTTGCATAGCCTACACGAAACTCTGTTTGAGCTGCTTTAGGAACATCTACAATATAGATAACGCCATTATCCATCGGATTTTCAGGCTTGCTACTAATAGCTGGAAGTGCAAGTTTTTTAGCAGGCATTTTGTTTAAAAAAGCCAACTTAGGTAACACTTCGGCTTCATTCACATCGCCTACAATTACCACTTTTGCATCGGTGATACTCATGTTCTGATCGTAGTAAGCTTGAATATCGGCAAGGCTAATATTTTTGATGGTGGTTTCGGTACCATCTTCACTGAGTGCCATGATATTACTAGCACCATAATACAATTTTGGAGCTATACTGCTAGCAATAGCTGCAGGCTGTGTTTTTTGTTGACGCAAACCCTCGAGCTGCTGACGTTGATTGCGTTC
>DMPB01000177.1:1263-2024 GCA_003456175.1 Chitinophagaceae bacterium
AAGCATACGTTCTTCAAGCAAGGCAAGTGTTTTATCAAGATTTTTCTTGAGGGTTTGTACTCTGAATGTAATGCCATCTAAACTACTACCAACACTAACGCTACTACCTATTTTTTGCAATTCGGCAGTCATTTGTTCGGCAGTATAGTTTTTAGTGTCTTCATTCATCATATCGGCGAACATACCAGCCAAGCCAAGTTTATCTTTTTGATTGGCTTGCATACGGTGGCCGCCAGGAATGGTTACAGTAATAGTGACAGTAGGTACCTCGTTCGATGCTGCACCAATTACCTGTACCTTATTAGCTAGTGTTTTACGCCAGTAGGCAGGTACTTTTACTACAGGATTGGGGCCATTACCAGGTATCTTACTACGATCGAAATTGTCTTTCGCTTTAACATATTTCAATTTGTTGTAGCCATAATCTGGCGCCTTATACTGCGTACTATCGATGTTATAGTTATCGGCTGCTGCAACTAATTTTTCCTGACCTTTCGGTAAAACGCTTACAAACACACTGTGCTTACCTTTAATGTAGGTGTTGTACACACGAAGTACATCGGCCTTTGTTATAGTGATATAATTGGCTAACAGCTTTTCTATTTGATTGGGGTTGCCTGTAAATGTTTGAAAGGCAGCCAGCTGGCTCACCTTACCTTGTACACTTTGCAAGCCATTAATGTATTGGCTTTCAATACCACCTTTAAACTTGGCAATATCTTCGTCGGTAACGCCACGAGCTTCAAAAGAATCGAGGGCTA
>DMPB01000177.1:2204-32157 GCA_003456175.1 Chitinophagaceae bacterium
ATCGAGGGCTGCACGCCATAGTTTTTCCATATCGGCAAGCGACTTACCCATGTAAGGCACGAAAGTAAATTGAAACTCTCCTGCTAATTCGCTTAAGCTACTGCTTGCACTCGCCTGAAGTGCTAACTGCTTTTTGGTAAGTTGCTGGTACAATACCGAATTACGTCCCTGGCCTAAAATTTGAGCCAAGCAAGCCAATGCTCCTTGATCGGGATGATAGTTGGGTACCGTAGGAAAGCCAATAGCCAATAATGGTAAGCGAGCATAATTATCGGTGTAGCTCACATAGCGATCTTTATCGAGATTCACTGCGGGTACTTTCACGGGTGTTACCTCAGGACCTTTAGGAATACTACCAAAGTATTTTTCTACCAATTTCACTACATCGGCAGTTTTAACATCACCACCTACAGTTACCGTGGCGTTATTAGGGCCATACCAACGAAGAAAGAAGTTTTTTAGGTCGTTAACATTTACACGATTTAAATCTTCTACATACCCAATTGTAAGCCAACTATACGGATGGCCGTAGGGATACATTGTACGAGCTCCTACTTCTTGCACTAAGCCGTATGGACGGTTATCGTAATTCTGGCCACGTTCATTTTTAACCGTAGCTCTTTGTACTTCAAATTTTTGTTGGGTTACAGCATCGAGCAAGAAGCCCATTCTATCGGCCTCTAACCACAGCATTTTTTCGAGTTGATTGCTGGGTACTGTTTCAAAATAATTGGTTCTATCGCGGTTGGTAGTACCGTTTAACGTTCCACCTGCTTCGGTTACAATTTTAAAATGCTGCTCGTCGGCTACGTTATCGCTGCCTTGAAACATCATGTGTTCAAAGAAGTGTGCAAAACCACTTTTTCCAATTTCTTCGCGGGCGCTGCCCACATGATACGTAACATCTACATGCACTACCGGATCGCTGTGATCTTCGTGTACTACAATGGTTAAGCCATTGGGTAGTACATACTTTTCGTATGGTATGGTAATACTGTTAGGCTTTTTAGTAACTTTTTCAACCAGCTTTGCTTGTGCCATTAGTGAGGCCGATGCCAATAGCAATCCTGCTCCTAACAGCCACGATTTCTTCATCATATAGCGGGGTTTTAAACGTATAAAGTGCGTAATCATTTACCGTAAGGTTATTACTTACATAAATGGGCTTAAAAGTAAGACAGTACTACGAAACATACGGTACACTACTTTGTATTTCGGTAAAGTAAATGATACAGGCAATAAAAAAGGCCGCCGAAGCGACCTTTTGATATAGATATACTACTTGCGTAAATGTATTATTGGAATACCGCTAACATCTGTTGATGCAGCAGCGGTTGCTGTTGAATGAGCTCAAATATTTTGCTATCTATTTTCATTTGTTGCAAGGCTTGAACGTGACGTTGGGCATGTGTATCGGTACCAATATAACTCACTAAACGTTCGCTAAGTAAGTGTATGGCAATATTTTGTGCTGTTTTGCCATAGTAACCACCTAACGAGAGTGCATTGAGTTGTAGCATGCAACCCATGGCTTTTAACCCCTCGTAGTTTTGCAAATTGCTCGCAAAGTAGCTGTAACGTTCGGGATGCGCCAATACCGGACGGTAGCCTTTTAATTGTATTTGAAAGAAAACATCTTGATACATGATGGGTGCGGCTACATAGCTAAACTCTACTAAAATATTATTTTGATATAAGGTTAGTAGAGGGTCTGACGCTTCGAGCTGCTGCAAAAAAGCCTCATCGAGCATATACTCGGCGGCTGTATTTACAATTGTAATTGGATAATTTTCGACACTATCTAATTGCTGTTTGGCCTCCAAAATAGTGGTGCGATTATTGTTATACATACCACTCATGATGTGTGGCGTGCAAATGGTATGTGTGTATCCTAACGCTTGAAGGCTTTGTGCTAATGATTGACTGGTAGCTACGTTTTCTGCACCATCATCAATACCTGGTAATAGATGATTGTGCATATCGATTTTAAGTAAGGAGGCTATTGCTGCATAACTTACTTTACTGCGCTTCAGAAACTGAAACAAGATTATTGTTTTTGGTGTTTTGCGATTGGTTAGCTGCATCTCCAATAAAAACAACTTTCGAAGGAAATGCTTGCAATTGATGTTCTGGTATCAACAACTTACCTCGCTTTTGGTTGTATCGAGAGCGCCAAGTGAGTAATCGGTAGAAGAAATAACGCAATACAAACTGACGAAGCTTAGAAAATGGTTTCAGCCAACTAGTGAAAAAATAGGGTTCTAACCCGTTCATCGTCCACGCTTTACGATCTTCTAAATTGGCTTTAATACGATTTTGAATGTTACGATTGCTCATGCCGCCTGTTCTCATTTTAATGATAACAGATGGGAGATAAGCAACAGAAGTATCGTATTTGAAGAGTACCCTGAGCATGAGTTCGTAATCGGCAGCAGACTTTAACTCTAAACTATAGCCACCTAATTGTTCGTAAACAGATTTTTTAAGGAAAAAGGTGGGGTGTGGCGGCATCCAACCGAAATAGAATTTATGCCTATCAAAATTACCACTTCGCCATGCACGTACTACTACATTAACATCGTAATGGTACACATAATCTAAATCGGCATAGAGGGCATCGGTTTGTGTGCGCTGTAAATGGCGAACTACGCGACTGATAACAGCATCATCGGCATAAAAGTCGTCGCTGTGTAAGATGCCAATATAATCGCCAGTAGCTGCATTAATGCCTTTATTTAAGGCATCGTAGATACCTTTATCTCTACCTACTAGGCACTTTTCAATGTGTGGATACTGTTGAACAATGGCTAGCGTATCGTCGGAGGAGCCACCGTCGACTACTATATGTTCAATATCACCATAATCTTGGTAGGCAACACTCTCTAAAGTATCGCGGAGTGTTTTAGCACTGTTATAGGTGATGGTGATAATTGAAATACGCATAAAGAGATAAACAGGAAATGAAAATAAGCCTTAATATAGCATTAATACAAAGTTGTTTAATTAAATCGGATTTTAAACTTACAAAAAGTTAGGATTGATTTTTTTATCGTTCAATGATGATGTTTTCAAGCACTAACATATCCATTTGTGTACGCAAAAAGCAATTAAGGGCTTCTTCTGGCGTATTAACAATAGGCTCATTTTCGTTAAAAGAGGTATTAAGTAAAATAGGAACACCGGTTTTTTCTCTGAAAGTATCAATTAGTTTGTAATAGCGTGGTGAAACTGTGGCATCTACCGACTGTAAGCGACCTGTGCCATCTACGTGTGTAACGGCAGGAATGCTTGCTTGCTTTGCTGCACGAATGGGGAACACTTTTTCCATGAAAGGAACAACATCGTTCACTTCAAAATATTCATCAACATATTCTTTCAAGATACTTGGTGCAAAGGGGCGAAAGCTTTCGCGGCGTTTAATTTTAGCATTCAGCAAATCTTTGGCATCGGCACGGCGAGGGTCTGCTAAGATAGAACGGGCACCAAGTGCTCTTGGACCAAATTCTGCTGGTCCATTAAACCATCCAATAACTCCAGCATTGATGATTCTATCTGCCACTTTATCGTACAGTTCGGCTTCGCTGTATTGCTTAAATGCGATTCCTTTTACCGTAAGGTAGGCTGCAATTTCTTCATTGGTAAAACGGCTGCCTGTATAAGCACTGTAAATGACTGGCTGACGCTCTAGTTGCTGCTTTTGATGTTGCACATACAGGGCTGCCCCCATGGAAATACCAGCATCGTGACCCGCACTAGGTATGTACACTTGCGTAAATGGTGTATTGCGGGTGATTTTGCCATTAGCAACGCTGTTTTGTGCTACGCCACCAGCAATACACACTTGCTTCAGGCCGGTTTTTTGGTGCAAGAATTGTAGTATATGAAAAATGCAATCTTCCGTAACACGCTGTACACTTGCTGCTATGTTCTTATGATGTTGTGTTAGAGGCTCTTCTTTAGTTCGCTGCTTGCCAAACAAAGCCTCCATTTTTTCTCCGAACAAACTAGGAACGGTTGGAATGTTATCATCGGCATAGGTAACAAAACCTTTATGAGCATCTCTAAAATAGCTTAGATCGAGTTTAAACAAGCCATCGTTGGTAAATTCTATCAAGCTTTTGACTTCTTTGTAGTAGGTTGATTGGCCATAAGGTGCTAAGCCCATGACCTTATATTCATCACCATAATGTGGAAAGCCTAACAGTTGCGTGAAAGCGGTATAGAAAATACCTAGTGAATGTGGGAAATCGATTGAATCGAGTACTTCCATTTGATTACCACGACCAATGCCAATCATGGCCGTTGAAAAATCGCCTGAGCCATCGATACTAAGCAGTGCCGCTTCTTCAAAAGGTGATGCGAAAAAGGCTGATGCTAAGTGGCTTCGATGGTGTTCGACTTGATGAATTTTGGATTTGATGCTTGCAGCAGCAACATTAAAATGTTGTGCAAACTCGTCTTCTAGGCTAGTAACTTTTTTTTGATTGAAAAAACGGTCTTTCACGAAACCTATACTTGCAATTGGCTTTTGAGCCAAAAACATGAGTTTTTCTTTTGTTTTAGCATTTGGATCGCGACCGATAGCAATGTGTTGAACTTGCTCTAAAGTTACGCCGGCAGTATCTAAACAGAACTGAATTGCTTTTGCAGGAAAACCTGCCCAATGTTTAACCCGTGTAAAGCGTTCTTCTTCTGCTGCTGCAATCATTTTTCCATCTACAAAAATGGCTGCCGATGAATCGGCGTGATATGCGTTGATTCCTAGGATGATCATTATTTATGAGTAGTTATAATTACTATATTCTGAAACTGGCTTTTGCTAATTTGATAATACTACTATTATCATAATGAATGCTCTATTCAAAAGTCTTTAAACACAGGGTACACCAAATAAATCTAAATACTGCTCCTTTAAATTTTTCAAATCAATTTGGGCTTCAGCATAAGTTCTTGCGGCTTTACCCCAATCAGCTAACTCCCGTTGCGACACAATAGCAAAATGGCAAATAGCTTTAATCAAATCAGAAGTATCGTGGTTAGTGACATTAATACCAGACTTGTTAGTTAGTAAATTATTCCAAGGGGTATTATGGCTAGTAATTACCGGCCTACCTAAACTCAAGGCTTCAAATAAAGAGTGACCAAAATTTTCACTTTGACTTGGTTGTATGTACACATGACATTGACTTATAACATCAGCTACCAACTCAGGCTGTATATCGCCATGATACTCAACTTTAATATGTTGGGGTAAGCGTTTAACTATAGCTTTACAAGCATTCCAATAATCTCTATCTTTTATTGGACCATAAATATGATATTTAATTGGGTAGTTAACACTGCATAAAGCTTCTAATACTAAAGCATGATTTTTCATAGGACTTATCAATGCAACTGTTACCAAATTTAAACATTCGGATTTAGTTGGCATTGTTCGAAAACTTAATATCTTAGGTACATTAGAGACAACCTTTACAGCATGTTTAGATCCTAAAAAAGATCGAATGCCTTCTACTTCTGCTTCACTTGAAGCATGAAAAATACAGCCTCGATAGACTCCTAAAAAACGTAAAGTGTGGAGGTATAATTTTTTTTTGAATGACTTTGTTGATAATGACCCTTTATCTAACATCCCTCTAGGTGCAATAACTATTCGATTTGCTTTACAAAATACCAGAGGAAGCAAATTATATCTAAACGAATACATGCCATTAATGTATAGGCAACCGGACTTTAAACGCCTTAAAAACTGCACCCAACGCAGCAGATTTAAACCTGCTGCATAAAAAACAGATACATTCGACAGAACACTTGTCCAATCATTAGTGGGTACTTGTAAACTACTACCATCATGATCTGTTGCAGTTGTGACGACTTTGATAGGTACGGCATCCTTTAGAAAATGGCTAAGATTCCAAAGTGATTGAATAGGACCACCGGCTTTATAAGCTGGAGGGAAGTAATCGTAAAAAAATGTCATATTTTACCTTTTATTCTAAAAAAAGTAAAAAGAAGTAAAATAATCAATGTTGATTTGACAATTGTATTAATTACATAAAGAAAGTCTGTACCAGTACCGAGCAATACCTGAAAAAACAAGGGGAATACAAGTATTATAACTGGATTTGTTTTTGAAAAGACTAACATTTTTCTTTCAGCCAATGCTAAAACCGCTCCCCAAAGAAGAAAAAAAATTATACTAATTTCTTTACCAAAATTAACATAAGCCTCCCCAAGTAGACCAATATTCATACTTGTATTTCCAACTAATGTAAGGTTCGTGAATCTTGCTATTTTTTCTCTTCCACCTGCTTCTTCTTTGGTCGGATATAAAAAACGAGGTATAAGAGAGTTAGCAATAGAATTAATAATTGTTTCGCCCATTACATAGGGTTGCTCTGAGGGTACTTTTATCATTGTGGCTGATACTAAATAACCTTGATTCAGCCTGTAGATAGCAGGCATATAATACTCAATATCCGTAACATCATTGTTAACATTCTTACGTACTGATTCGTAAAAAGATCCTGAACCAGCCTCTTTTGTCCCACTCCACGTTTGCTCCCTGTAGTCTGATTTTACATTTTGTAAAACACCAATGAATAATACAGCCACAAAACCACCAAGTAAAATAAGCCCCCAGTTAATTTTTCTATTTTGCGAAACAAGTATTAGTAATACAATAATAGAAACATATGAAAGAAATACAACAAGCGAACCAAACATACCTGTACGAATAGAAGAAATAATCTGTAGTGTTAGTCCTAAAATCAAATAGATGTTATTTACTTTTTTATAATAAATGGCAAGTCCGATGAGACCACAGACAAAAAGGTTCGAAAGTGTATAAGAGACGAAAGAAATAGCATTGATATTAAATGTTTGCAATAAAAGACCAATACCTCCTACTACGAATAAGGAATAGACAGTTCTGATATCTATATTTTGATGAATATTTTTTATAAAATATATCCATTCGCTAGAGGGTACTTTTATCAGATCATATCCAATTAGTATTACTTGAGCTGTTAAAAAAGCAAAGGGTAAATAATCTTCAATAGGTACAAACAAGTAGTAGATTGCTCCAGTCACAGCGTTCTCTCGATCCCATAAATAAATTAATGTAGGAGCTAGACAATTTTCAATTATAAAAACGGATGCTACAATTATTCCCAAAGGAAATCCTGAAGAAATATCTATTTTGAAACGATATAATAAAAACAGAATGTATATAAGTTCTAGTAATAGAAAAAATACAAATTCCGCCTGCATAAAATAAAGTAAAAGCGAAATTGAAAAAATTAAGTATTGGCTTCTCTTCCACATCATATACCTAAGCGTATTATCCATTTAAAATTATTCCACATGAAAACAAAATTTAACGATAGCATACTTTTTACAAATCGCCTTATTAAAAGATTTCTAGCAAAAGATTTAATTTTTTTAATATGGTAGGGGGTTAGAATAGAAGAAAATGTATCGATTATATAAATTATTTCCTTTATATCCCTATTTGTTCTCTTAGAAACAAAGGAAACAGATGATTTTATTATTCTATAATATGTAAGCGTTTGGCGAATGTAAACATCTTTATAACCTTTTAAAATACCAGACGCGTAAAATACAGAATCTCCATACTGTTGCAAGAAAGCTTTAAAACCTCCGATTTGAAAATAAAGTTTCAAATTAATAGCCGCTCCAGATACATGGTAACTTGCTGTAATTTTAGCTAAAAAGTTAGCTGCATCTTTTGGAGTCCAGTTATTCATTACTATATCCCCTTGATTATCTCCGCCTATTATTTTTCCATTTTCATGCAGTAAGTTATCATAGCTTGACCATACTGTAAAGTATTCACTGTCATTTACATCACTAATAACTTTTGCCATTGTTGATATCCATTCTTTTTTAGGAATATCATCAGCATGAATCAAAAAAACCCAATCATATTGTAGCCTTAGTTCTTCAAAATAATATTCAATTGTGCCCCTTTCACCCCTATTTTCTGAATTTTCTTCATAAATAAAATAAGTCTTAACTTCTACAAAACTTTGAATAACTAAACCTGTTTTATCAGTAGAGCAATCGTTAACAACAATCACAGGGATTTCAACACCGTAATGCAAAATAGCTTCATCTACAGCTTTTAATGTATCTAATATAGTTGTTTCTGCATTATAAGCAGGTATAAATATTATTATCCTTTTCCTCATATTAGTGTTGAATAAATTCTTAAGTCTAGTTTTAAATAAAAAAAGTGACTTTTTGCAACTAACTCATTGCTTTGCTTATGAAATAAAACAAGATGAACAAAGGTTAAAGCTCTTGCAGATAAAAGTTGCAATGCATGGAAGCCTTCTCTTTTTGCTATGAGAAGAGTATTTTGTTTAATCCAAAAATCAGCATAACTGTTGTCCCAAAATTAAAAATCGATAATATCAAAGTAAACATAACTTTTCTCATAAAAATTGTAATATTTTATACAGACACCTTATTATGAGAATACGCAAATCTTTATAAAATTGATTTCAGTGTGGAAGTTCCTTCCTTTAAATCAAATACACAATGCTTCTCAAAAATTTTTTTTACACTTATTGACCTACTTTTATAATCATAACCTTGCGATAAGCTTTTTTTTCTAGCTTCTAATCTTATATCATAAGCTATGTTTTTATTTAAGTTCAGAAGCATTTCAATTTGACTTATACAGCTATTAATATCTGTATATAAAAAAATATCTTTTCCTTCTTCAAAAAAAATGCGATGTTCTGGTGTGTCTTCTGTTAACATGATACCTCCAACAGATGGAACTTCAAAAGTTCTCATTCCATGAGAGAGTTTGTTATGCGGCCGTAAGGGGTTTAACTGCACCCTGTACTTACGTAATATGCTGTACACCTGAGGCAGGTACACAGCATCAAAACAAGTAATGTTTTTCCCCTGTAAAACTTTATGCCATCCATGTCCGTACACATCCACTTCAAAACCTGCAGCCGCTATGGCTTTTATTAACTGAACCCTGTTTTCATCTGGGTTGCCTACAAAACAAACTTTCAATACTTCTTTGGCTTTAAGTGAGTTTTGATATTCGGCTTCAGAAACTTCAAAACCAAATGGCAACCAGTAAACCGGTTTTTGAAGTCTTCCTTCTATTTCTTTTTTTACTTCTAGGTTATAAGTGAAATAGAAGTCATATAAGTCTATTGAATCAGTAACATTTCTATTGCCGCTACCCTTACCACTAAAGATGAATGGATTATCAGGGTTATAGTTTACCAAGTGTACATTGTACTTTTTAATCCGCTGTAATGTTTGCGGGTAAATTTCCATCCCCTTAAATATCCAAATGAAATCAAAGTTACCTTTACTAACAAGTTCAATTAACTGTTGATTGATCTGTTTATAGTAATCAACAACACCCAGTTTAAATGCAATTTTTGAAAGAATTGAACAATTGTATTTCTCAGTAAAATAATTCTGTGCAGCAAATATTTCTACTTCAACACCCAATTCAGTTAAATGTTTGAAATAGATTTTTTCTATTGACCAAACATTATAAGACCCTACAATTAAAACCTTCATCTATTGCTTTGTTTTAAGGTCTAATTGTATAAAAGGAAGTTGCTGAACATAAGGTGCTTGCGCAGCAATTAACCCATCTTCAGAAAAAGTATCTTTCATATCTGCTTCTGCAATAATGGAAAATTGGTAGCTTTTCAAAAATTCACGGCAAGCCTCATGCACTTCCTGCGAATGGGTTGATATAAATACATAACCAATCTTCTTATTATTAAAAGCATTAACAGCACCATGCAACATTTTGTGTTCATAGCCTTGTATATCGCTATGTAACACGTGAACGAAACCAATATTTTCTGAAGCGATGATTGAATCAATCGTAACGGCAGGAACAGGGCCTTCTGTTACAGGCGTATCTGCAATAAACGCCTGAATAAACTTACCGTTCATGTTATTGAGGTTAAAATTTCTTTTACCATTACCCATATTGAATGAGTCTGGCTCTATCATAAAATTTTTGGCAGCAGGTACACATTTATTAAACCACATTGAGTAAAAACTCCAGAATGCGCCCATCTCTATCATAGTAGCACCATTGGGCATCAGTTTTAATACTTCTTTGAACACTCTCTCTTCCTGCGGCTCATGCACACCTTTATTTTTAAACAACATCTGGCTATACTCCGCACCATAATAACTGCCCAGGTGAATTTTAATGCCGTTGCACAAGATCTGTTTACCTATTACAACATCACCTGCATTTTCGCAACGTGGTATATACGCATTGTCTTTACATGCTAATACATCTGCAATGCGACTCTTCCAAACACCAGAAAGCGGATACTTCATTACATGCTTATCCATTAGCCCTGAAGAGGCAGCATAATACCCAACGAGTTGCCTTAGAAAAGGCTTGTTCTGCAAAAAATGTCTAATCCAATGTAATGAAGACCTTGTCATCTTATTTGTATTATATGGTCGGGGTGTTGAATAAATTCTCCTTCACCTAAAAAAGCAGCCCAGTAACTAAATGTGCTGCCAGCAGATAGTATCATAGTTTCACTCATGCTAAGCAGGATGAGATCAACAATATCAGAGTTGCCTTCAACAAGCTCGAGGTTTGGTAAAGAAAAAATCAGTTGAAATTCTTTTTTATATCCATCAGTGAATACTGATACTTTTTTATTGCCATTAGTATTTCTCACGGCTTCTATCGATTCTAAAATAGGTTTCCGGTGTTCTTACTGCACCTACATTCTTGAAATCTTCACCCGCTTTTAATGACCTGAAATCTCCCATTCGTATGTGAACGCCAATTTCAGGGCTTTGCTTTGATGCTAATTCACTTTTTACATTAGCAGAAAGTGACTGATGAAATAATTCTTTCACCAGTGGCCTGTGTTGCCTCAGATCATCAAAAAAATGTTGCCAATGCGGAATAGCTGAAAACACAAATACGGTTGGTTCATTCACTACAACAGCTGAAAGCGATGGTTCAAATACTTTTTTATAACTAGCAAAAAACTTCAGCTTTAATTTTTCTACTTGTTCACCAATAATACTCTTCTGAAAAGCAAAAAACCTCCTATACTTTCTTTTCGATTTTTCTCCACGCAGGTATGGCCCAATCTTTATTTGGTTATATCCAGTAACAACCAATGGCAGATGATTTAAATTAGCAAACACCATCGCCTTCATTAAAGAAAACAATTGGTTACCCAAACCTGCTTTTGGTAATTTACACCACACTAAAGATTTTACAACTGGATTAGAAGTCACTGAAACGTTTTGTATTGTTGTTTTTCTAAGATAGCATTCAACATTACATTGTACTCACTCTCTGCTGTAAATACGGCATCAGAGGGTGAATGTTCTTTTATAAGATTTGAATTGAAAGAATTTACATCTTTAAAATCAATCATCTTTATTGAATCTATATGATACTCTTTCTTAAACGCAGCCGATGAAACAAGTTCTTTGGGGCACCATATATCTAAACCACAGGCATAATATTCTATCAGTTTATTAGGTACACTAAGCTGCTGGTTTTCATTAATACCTTTGTATAATATTACACCGGCATCATACTTACGTAAAATACCTGGTAACTGGTTATAAGGAACACTTTCATTGAAAATGATAAAAGGAGAATCAAGTTCTTTAAAAAACTGTTCTGCCTCTTTTGCAAGATTGTTGGAATAGATGTTCCATGTAACGGCACCATTCATTGAATGAATCCACTCAGAAAATTCCCTCACATACATCGATTCCATACCTAATGCTCCGGCAAATACGAAATGACTGATGATTTTGTTTTGAGATGATTGCTTATAATACCACGACAATGGGGGATAATTAGGCATCACTCTAAATACATCTGCTGATATGTGCGGAAATCTTTTTTTATACAATTGAAGCCTGTCTATATTAGTTTGCGAAATCCATTCAGCCTTTAACAACAACTTTTCTTCAATTCCTGTTAAGAACTGAAAATATTTTGTTCCGTCCTGCACTTCTGCATCGCTTACAAATTCGTGATGATGCATTAGCACTCGCACACTTTTATTCATTTTCAAATATGCATAAGCCGGCAGGCATGAATATGTTTCATATACTACCAATACGCTTGGCTTGTAGTATACCAAATACAAAAATGCTTTTATAAAAAATAATAGGTGGCTGGTATAACGTTGCACTCGACTTTCACAAGTTGCTGGTGATCGCCTGATTGCTATTGTTTTACTTTTATGCTGATACCAATTATTCCTGTTAATATTATCAGTTGTAAATATCCAGGTCTGTATAGATTCTTCTCGTTCAGCAAGAAAGTTGATGAGATTAATAACAGGTGGATATTTTTCCAGTGGCTGATAATGCAGTAAGGCAATTTTGGTTTTACCTCTTTCCATGTGTTATGAACCTTCCTGCTCCAAAGCAGCTATAATATTATCAACCGTCTTTTCTATGCTGTAATTACTGATGATTTCTTTCGATTTTTTTCCCGCAGATATTCTTAACTGATGATCCTGCAACAACTGCTGTATACAAAATGTTAGTTGTTCAATATCACCTTCAGGAAAACTATAACCATTTACACCCTGCTCTACCAGGTCGTAACTGGAGCCACATGTTTCTGAAACAACTACAGGCAATGCAAAATTCATTGCTTCATTTACAGATAAGCCCCATGTTTCGCCCATGCCTGAGCACATAACAAATATATCGGCTGCAGAATAGTATTTTGAAATTTCTGTCTGGTTTACAAAACCGGTAAGCAAAATATTATGCAGGTTATTCTCTTTGATATAAGATTCCATTTGCGGCCTCAGTTCGCCTTCACCCAGCATCACAAGAAATGCACTTTTGTTACCGAGTGCATGAAATGCTTTTAGTAAATCAAGTGGTCTTTTCTTCTCAATATATTTTCCGCAAAAAAGTATCGTTGTACTTTGCAATGGAATGTTGAGTGCCTGTCTTAAACTTTCTTTTTCATCTTTATATTTTTCATATTCAGCATTAAAAAAGATGTTATCTACAGCATATGGCGTAAATACCAACCTATCGTCTGACACACCATAATGTGTAAAGAAATCATGGCTTTGATTGCCTATGTAAAGACATTTATTTACAAAAAATTTAAAGAGTAGATTCTTGAAAAGGAAATTTTTTACAAGCTTCACCTTCCTGCTCTTATTCAACTCCTGGTTTAAAGGATTTTCAGCCCTCAGCCACACTTTCTTTCCGAATAATTTTGCAGCAATCATCACCATCCAGAATGAACTGTATGACCATCCATTTACCAATACGACTTTTGATGGGCTCTTCCTGATGACTTTAAATACACCAGGATTAAACACATCCCAAAAATTATTATCTCTTACACTTCTGTTAACATAATTCTTAAGAAATGTATGCTGGTAACCTTCTGTTAACGGAACATCCCATTGTATTTTCTGGTTAAAGCCTTTGTCAAAAAAAACTTTATTCTCTCCACCGGAAAAATAATACACATGCAAGTCACTTTTCTTTGAGAGTAATCGAAGCATGGGTGAAAAATATTGAATAGGGTGACTATTATAATAATCAATTTTCAGATCTTTAATATCCATACACCTATTTACGTACTATGAAAATGAATTTACTCTTTAAAGTCTATGAAATTGCTTGCATGAATTTATTTGAAAGTAAATTTTTAATACTCCGAAGACGCATAGCCAATTTAAAACCAAATTGATTTGCTACAAAACTGAAAACACTTGGTTCAATCAATTTAAGCTTTGTAATACCTACACTACTTAATTCTTGCCTAATCATTACATCAATAATCGGGTATTCGGCAGCGTACTGATACATGAGGTTTGCAAGTTGATTTGAATATAATTCTTTTGTAATTTCATCTTTTTGCATTTTAAATATATAATCAAATTTGGTTTGGGTTGTTTTGTATGCTCCAATTGCATGTTTCAGGCTTCTTTTTTTTGAAAGGGAATCATAGTCTGAAACTTTCCGATAATAATTGAACCCATTAGTAAAAAAGATTTTTGATGCGTTAATTAAAGCTCTAGCAAAATATTCAGCATCTTCATCAGGTGATGGTGAGAGTGATATGTCCCAGCCTCCAATTTTTAAAGCTAATTCTTTTGAAATCAAATATGCATTAGGGTGTACCATACCTACTTTTCCCTTTAACCCATTCAGCAATTTCTCTCACATACATCGTATCTAAATCTAATGCTCCAATATATACCAGTCTCAGAGGTGTACTTTTAATTAATCTTATTTATGATTGCAGCGACCAATTAATAGGAGGGTAATTTGGAAAAACAATTGTTCGATTGGAAAACCAGTGTGCTGTATAAACTCATTAAGCCTATAAGTATTTGTGTGCGATATGCAACATATATATTTATGGCACCGAAGCTCTTTAAAATAAAGCCATTTTGTTAATTTCATACCATTCATATATTCATTGGTACTTGTAAACTCATGATAATGACAAAAGAGCTTAGTTTTTATACCAATAATTTTACCAATTCTCACATATAAATATATTGGAAAAAAGGAGTTGGTTTCAAAGTAAAGAATACGCTTAGGTCTATTGATAAAAAGTTTTAGTGTCGCAAATGCATAAAAAATAAAATAATTTAATAATCTCAAGTATCTATTATCATAGTTAGATGTTCCAATTCTAACTATTTTTACACATGAATTAGTTCGAAATAAGTTAAATTTTTTAGGAGGATATGATGTAAAAACTACTACTTTAATTTTTTCTTGTTCAAGTAGTTTGATAAAATTCATGACAGAGGGGTATATTTCCACTGCGCTAAAATGAATTAACACAATTTCATTTTTTTAACCAAACGTTTAGCATAATGTCTCATGAAAAAATTTTTTCAATTAAATTTAACTTTTTGATGTAAGTGTTTTCATTAGTAAAATGTATACGTTCATTTTAAACTTCTTGAGCATTAAATCTATCAAGATTGCAAACCACAGTTTTAAACAAATTAGCCAATTCTAATGACAACTGTTTTCTTTCAAATTTAGCTAAATAATTTATGTCAGGTTTAAAATTAGCCCCATTTGTTAGTAAGTTAACTATTGATGAAACAGATGTACTGATATCATCAGGATCGCATACAATACCAATGCCACTTTTTTCTATGAAGTCTTTTTGAATACCCTTTGTTACAAATCCTAAAACCGGCTTGCCAGATACGACATAATCAAAAATCTTAGATGGTAAACAAAAATGTTCTCCATTTTCTATTTTTTCGGATGTCGCAAGTAGGATATCAAAATTTTTTTGAAGTTCAATAGATCGCTTTTGATTTACAAAACCATGTGAGGTAAAACATGATTGTAAATCAAACTCAATAAGCATTTCATCGAGCCAGTTTGGTTTTTTTCCAATAAATTCAATACGAATCTTCGTTCCAATTTCCGGATAGTGTTTTCGAATATAGGAGACAGTTCGAAAAAAAAAGTAAGGAGACCTATAAAGCCAATCAGATTTAACCGTAACAAACTGTATCATTTCATGAGGTCTTTTTTCCCACCATTTTTTATAAAAATTATTTCTATTTTTTGGATCATAATAAAATGAACCCACATAACCAATAATTACTTCACTAGTTCTAGAATTGAAAGAAAATGGAATGATTTTTTCTAAACTCATATCAAATCCATTAGGAATATAATGAACCTTATTTTCAGATAAGCTTGCGTGAGATTTTGTAATAATACTCTTCATTTGTGGTGTTACTACAACTATCGCTTTCGCCTGTTTAAAAATTCTCTCTTCAGCTTTTTTAGTTAGAAAATAATGAATCCAGCTTTTGTGGGGGCCAATACACCAATGTAGCCATAAATCCCTCATGTCAAGTATCAAAGGAAGATTAAACTTTTTAGATATCTTAACTGCTAAGCCACCTGTGGAAAACGGAGGCAAAGATGTATATATGGCTGCAGGTTGATGCTTTTCGATTATCGGACCTATAGCAGTTTTCAGAAATGGCCACCACCTTTTTCCTAGGGAATCTTTTATACTAAAAAATATATTGATAAAATCACTCAACTTTCCAAACGGTGCATCGGAATTTGATTTGCATGGAATTCTATAAATATTAATGTCCGAAGGAATCTCTTTTAAAAGGCTATCGTCAATAGGAGCATTAAAAAATGTGCTAGCTTGCTCAACTTTTAGAGTAACTATCACGGGCTCAATAGCAAAAGAGGAAATATATTTTACGAACTTGAGTGTTCTGAAGTTACCTGTTGTATTTACTGGTGCAAACTCCATTACTAAGAACAAGACTTTAATCTTTTCCAAGAGCTAAGGCATTTTTTTAAATTCATTAATTATTGCTTCTGAAATATAACTTGTGGTATTTCCATCTCCATATAGAGGTTTCCATGTATTAGTTTGTACAGTAGTTTCAATAGCTGCTTTTATAGAAACTGCGGATACATCAGTTAATATATTCCATTTATTCTCAAGTGTTTCAATCCATTCTGTCTCAGGCCGTATAGTAATACAGGGTCTTTTTGCCCAGTAAGCTTCTTTTTGAAGCCCCCCTGAGTCAGTTATAACCTTTTTACATCCGTTCAGAACTGCCAGCATTTCGAAATACGAGAATGGTGGAAATAAATAAACATTATTTGGAATGACAAGTGATTCTAGTATCCTTCGATTTCTTGGATGTATAGGCCAAACAATAGGATCATCAATTATTGACAAAGCAGATAAAATATTCTGCAAAGCTTTTTTATTATCTGTATTTGCAGGTCGGTGAATTGTAAGCAAATGATATTTGCCGATAATATGCTCAGGCAATAATGATTGGATATTAATATTGTTTTGAGCAAAAATATAATAAGAATCAAATGCGTCTAACATGATATCCCCTGTAACAAAAACATTCTCCGTAATTCCTTCAAGCTGCAATTGATACTTTCCTTCATCACTAGAACAAAAAAGCATGGAAGAAATATGATCAGTAACAATCCGATTCACTTCTTCAGGCATAGTTCTGTTAAAGCTCCTTAGTCCAGCTTCAACATGAATTACAGGTATGTTCAATTTAGCTGCAACAAGTGCGCCAGCGAGAGTACTATTTGTGTCACCATAGACCAAAACGAAATCAGGAATTTCTTTCTGGATAATTTCCTCTATTGCTATCATCATTCTGCCCGTCTGGTTACCATGAGTACCTCCTCCAATTTCAAGCATATAATTAGGCTTAGCTATATTCATCTGAGTAAAAAACACATCACTCATGTTTGAATCATAATGTTGGCCGGTATGTATAGTAATTAAATCGAAAATATCCTTTGCTTTCAACTCAAAAGCAGCATGCTTGATAAACTGTGGTCTTGCACCAATTACTATAACAATTCGAGGTTTATTCATCTAATAAGTCGCTTAATAGGTTTAAAGGTTTTTAATATACGGACCACTCTTTGTTCCATCATTACTTCATCACCAAATTCTTTGTGATCTCTATTAGGCTGCGACAGCATCTGCTCAAATTCTGTAGCGGTAAACCCTAATTTTTTTGCTATATACTCTTTATCCATTTCGATAATATCGAGATCGTAAGGAGGGTTAGAAATCTCAGAAAGAGCTTCTTCTTTTGTAATCTGACTTGAAAATATCAGAGTTGACAAATGTGCCTTTCGTTTATCGATATTAAATTTTCGTGGTAATATGTAGCCTTGGTAAAACCGGGTGAATATATTTTCACAGTGCTTTCCTCCATAATCAACCCATCCTAGCTCTTTACTTAAGAATTCTTTTACCTGCTTTTTGTTATAATCAACATAATTGAGAGGCGCAACATCTTTTAAACCATTGATATGTGTATAATACAACCTTTGCCACATACCCAATTTTGGGATTGTGTTTAATGGCTTTTCGCCAAATTGCTTATGAATGGCTTTGAGATTACGCAAGTCAAACTTTCGATTATAATTCCAAGATGGCGGGAGAATTGCTTCTGTGACTATGTTATACCCTTTTAACAGGTATTTAATATTATGTTGTTTAGCCACTTTTGCTAATGCAGCAAAAATAAGATGATCAGCTGGCACATCGAGGTCTAAAACAGAAGCCTTAATGTATGATCGCAAAAGATCTCTAAACTCTTCCCAATTCATTACATAAGTATAGAGATCAAAGTCAAGTTTCTTTACCACCCTTTCAATATTTTGTACTGCTGTTTCTAGATTCCATCCATAATCAAAATGAACAACCAAAGGATTTAATCCAAGGTTCTTAGCTAAATAAGCCATATAAGTACTGTCGGCACCCCCACTCAATCCAAGCAAGCAATCATATTTATTTCCTTTCGACGCAGCTTTTATCTGCGCAACCATTCCCTGCAATTTTTCTTGACCAGCCTCCCCATGGATAACACCTTTTGCCAATTCTTGGTATTGATAATAATAATTAGAAATACCTTTTGCATCAAAAGTAATATCAGGATCGGCGATTGTATCCATTACACTGATGGAACATTGCTGATACGGTCTTTCACCATTTACCTTAAAATCTATTTTTAATGCTTCCTCGTTATAAAATGATTTGTATGTCATACCCTATTTAATAAATGCGTTTCTAGTTCTTTAAACACTGGATAACTAATCAATACTGCTTGATGTGGTCGTTGAAACACGAACATACTACCTGCTGCTACGGCAGATGCCCCCGCATTAATTGCTTTTGAAAAATCAGTGACATCGGCAGCTCCACCACAGGCAATAACAGGTACATCAATTGCATGTGAAATCTGCTTTACCAATGGGATATCGTATCCTTTATATGTTCCTTCTCTATCAATAAAATGTAACAATAATTCCCCTGCCCCTGCTGCTACCATTTGTTGGGCATAGCCCAAAACATCACTCGATACTTTTTTACTACCATTATTAACATACACACCATACCTACCCAGCCAGTCTTTCTTCACATCAACAGATACAATAATACTTTGACTACCAAATTGTGCAGCAGCGTTTGTCAACAAACTTGGATGAACAGACGCCGCAGTTCCTATAATCACTTTTTCTACCCCATTGTATAAGAGCAACTTAATTTGTTCTAGGGTTGTAATACCGCCACCATAAGCAACCGGCATAAATGCCTCACTTAGAATATCAATAATATCATAAAATTTTGGTGGTCTATTCTCTCGGGTGGCATCTATATCAAGCAGTACCAACTCATCAACTTCTTTTTCATTAAAAATCTTTACGGCATTGATAGGGTCGCCTACATACTTATAGCTTTTGAATTGTACAGATTTTACCAATCCTCCTTTGTGCAATAATAATGTTGGTATTACTCTATACCGCATCAATAATTGTTTATGAAATTATGAAGTAGCTTCATGCCAAATTTGTGACTTTTTTCGGGATGGAATTGAACGCCTAAAATATTACCATGCTCAATACCTGCCGCAAAGTCATAGCCATAATGGGCTTTAACCAAGCAATCAGCAGCTTGTTCTAATTGTAAATGATAAGAGTGTACAAAATAAAATCGAGGGTCAGCAGGCATACCCTCAAACAATTTCGAGTGTTGGTAATCGGCAACAGTAGCCCAACCCATATGTGGTACTTTTTGCTTGGGTAGTAATTGACTTCTATCAAATGCAACTGTTCTTCCCTTAATCCACCCCAAACCTTTTTCTACACCTTCCTCACTACCTTCCGTAAATAATTGTACCCCCAAGCAGATACCTAAGATGGGAGTATGTTGTTGTAGCACTTTTTGAGTCAGCAACGGTACTAAACCAGAAGCATGCAACTGATGCATGCCATAATCAAAATGACCCACACCCGGTAAAATCAGCTTACTGGCATTTTCAATGGCTTGTATATCAGATGTAATAGTTGAGTTTATACCAATACGCTTAAGCATATTTTGTATAGACCCCACATTGCCTGCCTTATAATCAATAATTACAACCATTAAACTTCTAAATATTTTTTTCTATACGCATCAAATTGAATATGTGGTATATAGCCATTATATTCAAAAGATGAACGGTGAAAGATGCACCGCTCTTTTTCTAAAGTTTTGATTTTTTTTGCTGGATTTCCTCCAATAATACAATAACCCTCCTCAAAAGATTTTGTAACAACAGCACCAGCTGCTACAATCGTATAATCTCCTAGTACAACACCTGGCAAAATAATACATCCCATTCCCAACCAGCAATATTTTCCAATATAAACATCCTTAATAATATGCTTTGAATTATCATACAAATCATGATTGGCAGAAATGATACCCACATTTGGCGCTATTTGTGTGTAGTCACCAATATAGATTTTACCTATCGCCTGTATATAATTACCCGGGCTGTAACCAGGACAAGTTTCAATTCCACAGTATATATTTTTAGGGTTTGATACAGTGCTAGTGGGATGAATGGGCCAATATGCAGCTGTATTTTTCCCTTCTACAAATTGATGATACCAAATATCAAAAGTGATAGGCGTTTGCGTATTCGCTGTTTCATTGAAAAACCTAAAATGGCTAATCTTTGGTAATACTCTTTTTAAAATAAAATTAGGTGCCACAAGAAAAAAATACCTAAGCCATCTGCTAAGTTTCATTCTTAACACAAAATTTGAATGAAAAAATAAAATAGATGAAGTAAATGACTGAATATGAAATAGAAAAAACAACTAAACTGACTGTAATGCTTTCGAATAAATGTAACCCCACGAAAAGTGAGCCAAAGCCTACCAAAATAAACAATAAGTGTAGCCAAAAATCTATTTTTTGTTTATTTGCGATATAAAAGACATAGGTCAAGGGGCTAACAATAAATCTAAAAAAGAACATCAAACTCAACAATTGAGAATAAAAGCCTGCAACTCTCCATTTTTCACCAAAAGCAAAAGCAAACAAATCACCACCCCAAATTACTAATACTAAAAATGGCAAAATGGCAGATAACAGTAAAGCTTTAAATGTTTTTAAAAAAATTGGGCGACAGGTGCCTCTAGTATGGTAATCTTCAGCTGCTCTTTGCTTAAATACTTCGCCTATAGCATTTGAAATCAAGGAAGAAGGCAAACCCAACATCCTGTTACTCATATTGTAATGTCCAATAGCTGCTTGTGGTTGAGTAGCAAATGAACCAATAACAAGAATAGGAATCTGATTGCTTAAAAAATTAATAAAATCTGCAGGCAAAGTATAGGTCGGGAAATTAATAAATTTTTTTCCAACAGTAGCCGTAGCCGATCTAAGCAGGTTTTGAAGGCTAGGGAGTTTTACTTTTTGTTGCATTCGCCACAACAGCAACAAGCTATTTACCAATTGTCCACAGAGGTAACTGATGAATAAACCAATCACACTTTCAAAATACAATCCTATACTGATGGCTACTGTTGCATTAATGATAACACCGATTATTCTATTAACAGATAATTCTTTGAATAATTTGTATCTATTAGCCATAGATCCAAAAATGGTTGACAAACCACCCAAAAAAACAAACAATGGTATGATGTAAATAAATGCTTTGGCGTTTTCTATGTGAAAGGCATTTCCAATAAAGGAGGCTAGCAATACCACTAAGATGAGGCTACCTAAAGTAACCCAAAGCATAATTTTTAAACACAGTGCCAAAACCCCCAAAGCTTCTTCTTCTGTTTCGGCAGTAATGATAGCGTTAGCATAACCACCGGTAACCAATACACTTAAAATTCCGGTTATGCTTAAAATTATACCCAACAAGCCATAATCAGACGGGTCATATATTCTGGTAAGCACAGGTGCTGTTAGTAAAGGAAAAAATTGTACAATAGAATTAGCAGTGAAAACACTGATAATGTTTTTAGTAAAAGCCGATGGATTTTGCAGGTGTCTCTTCAAGGTATACCCTATCTTATGTTACACTATTATTTGGCCATCCTGATTTCATGCACAATTTCAATCGCAGTTTTAGCAGTCGTTAATGCAAAGCCATTACCGGCCAATATTTGACGATAGCTATCGGTATGCAGTTCTGTAAAACCATCACTAAATTCAAACGACTCTCCATTGATAGTCATTTTTCTGAATGTTCTTTTACCGGCTTTTTTTTCAGCTTCTGGTAAGTGATTGGCATTAATACTAAGGAACCATTTAACCCTGGCTTGCTTAAATTCTAAATATCCCGATGCCACATCTGCTGCATGTTGATTTACTTTATTTGTTTCTATATCCCCAAATATCCAGGCCAGCATATCAAAAAAATGTACCCCTATGTTGGTTGCTATACCACCAGACTTCGACATATCTCCCTTCCAACTATTAAAATACCAATTACCTCTGCTGGTAATATAGGTTAGTTCAACATCATACTTGGTATCTGTTGGGCCATTGAGTACCCTTTCTCTTAAGCCCTGAATTGCCGGATGCAAGCGCAATTGAAAAATATTATATACTTTTTTGCCACTTTCTTTTTCAATTTCTGCCAATGCGTCTACATTCCATGGATTTAGTACTAATGGCTTTTCACAAATGACATCACAATTACTGCGAAGCCCGAATCTAATGTGAGCATCATGCAAATAATTAGGAGAGCAGATAGAAATAAAATCTATTGGATGGCCAATTCTTCTCAGTTTATCTACATGCCGATCAAATCGCTCAAATTCAGTAAAAAAATCTGCCTCCGGAAAAAAACTGTCAATGATACCTACACTGTCGAACTTGTCAACTGCAGCTACAAGTTCATTACCAGTGTCTTTTATAGCTCGCATATGCCGGGGAGCAATAAAACCAGCCGCCCCAATTAAACCGAATCTTTTCATAAAGTCGTATTAAGTCAAAACCAATCAAAAAACTAGCAGGTTGTAGAAAGTGTGTTAAATCAAAAATCAATTTATCATTTAAGTAATTGAATGATGTTTTTAACTTAATTAAAGCAGATCAAGGCCTAATATCCACCATTCCGTTATTCACACTTAACAACAGTATCTCCAATCAATTGGTATTTCACTTTCGTCTCTGGGCAAATCGCCTCGCCATCGTTATTAAAATGCAATCGATGCCCATATTCGCTAATCCATCCAATCTGTTTGCCTGGATTGCCAACCACTAATGCAAAGGCTTTCACAGGTTTTGTTATAACAGCACCAGCGCCAATTAAAGCATACTCCCCAATTTCATTTCCACATACAATTGTTGCATTTGCCCCAATAGAAGCACCCTTTCTAACAATAGTTTGCTTATACTCATTCTTTCTAACTACCGCACTTCGTGGGTTGATTACGTTCGTAAAAACAATAGACGGGCCCAGAAAAACATCATCTTCACAAATAACACCTGTGTATATACTTACGTTGTTTTGAACTTTTACATTATTACCCAAAATAACCCCGGGAGATACAACAACGTTTTGTCCTAAGTTACAATTATTTCCAATAATACAGCCACTCATTAAATGAGAAAAATGCCATACCCTGGTATTAAATCCTATTTGAACGTTTTCATCAATATATGCAGATTCGTGTATAAATATATTGTTCATTTGGATTTTTTTCAATGATAAATAAGTACCATAATATTATTCTATACTACGCAAAAAGTTTTCTTGATATATATCGTACTTAAAATAGCTATTAACTAGATTTTGCTGACGCAGTACACCCCGTTCAAGATGTAATGTATCGTGTATAGCCTCTTTAATAGCTTCTATAGATTGTGTATCTACTAGTTGCCCTAGTTCACCTCCTCTTAAAGCTTCTACACTACCATCGCTGTTACCAGCAATAACTGGTGTTCCAAGCGCAGCTGCTTCTATGAAAACAATACCAAAACCTTCCTTCTGAGAAGGCATAATAAATACATCGGCCATTCGATAATGATCTTGTACCTCATCATCTGCTATAAAACCAGGAATATCTATGTATGCTTCTACTTTTAATGATGCTGCCAAGGCAAATATTCTTGCATACTCTTTCTCATCGTACTTGCCGCAAAGCAAGTATTTAAACTTGAGTGCTGGCTGTTCTGCTTTTAACAATGCTAAGGCTCGCACTACCTGATCGTACCCCTTATACTTTTCACCATAACTTAACCGAGCTAAGGTGAGTATAATTTTCTCATTGGGCTGTATATGGTAACGCTTGAGTAAATATTTGGGCTTTGTACTAGTGCTACTGTAATAGGTGTGAAAAAATGGATCTAAACAATTATGAAGCACTTCAATTTTTTCTGGCGCCACACCATTCACTGTAACAAGTTGCGACTTCGTATAATTACTTACCGCAATAATTTTATCGGCTCGTTGCAGTAGCCATTTTTTAAATCCTTTCTGCTTCGACCATACTTCAATACCATGTGCCATTAACGTAATACGCGTATCACTTTTACGTAAGTTAATCAGCCAAATGGCTGCTGCTAAATTGATGTGTCCTACCAAAATATGCTTCCAATGATTGGCTTGAACAAAGTGCCATAAAAACTTAACACGACTAGCAGAGAAGCCCCGTATAGCATAACGAGGAAAATACCTAGCATCAATAAAACTATCGTACACGCTCCATGCCTCCCAACCACTACCACTTGCGGGATATAACGATTTTAGAATGGCTTTATTTACTTTTTCAATACCGCCCATTTTAGAAAAGCCGGCCAAGTATAAAAACAGATTACCATTGGGTTGGTAATAGGCCGACTGGTTCAATGCTTGATCTGCAAAGGCTCCGTAGGTTCTTGCTAAGTAAGCACCCCACAGGCGTGCATATGCCAGCCTGCCCTTTTCAAATTTTTGATGAAAAAACTTAGGTACGTAATGATTATTTTTAAATACTTCTATTTTAGAGAACCAACGCTCAAAGGGAAAGGTAAACCCCTGCTTTTTTCTATTCCAAACTATTTCCGGCAATTCTGATTTAAAAGCATCAATCAATAAAGGTTTATGCCTGTTAATAGGATATTTTACCCGTAAGGGCAAGCCCATTACCCACTCAAGTAGCGACTTATCTAACAATGGCACTCTCAACTCTAAGCTGTGCCACATGCTTTGCACATCACTATCTTTTAATAGTTGGCTTTGCATGTAAATGCCTGTTTCGTATAAAAACGCTCTGTTGGCAGGTGCTGTATTAACAACGTTAATAGCAGGTATTTGATTTAATACAGTTACTACATCGTTCTCTTTAGCATGTAATATTTTTGCAATATCGGTAGGTGTAAATAACCCTCGATAGTACAAGTATTCTGCATTGTTAAGCTTTTGATGTAAAAACCCGATTTTCTTGTAAGGATAATCTAAAGCTAATGCTGGCAAAGTGCCCGAAAGTTGTACTATTTTCTTTACTAAATTAAATTTTCTACTACGCTGAAAACTTGGATAGCCACCAAACAACTCATCGCCTCCCAAACCACTTAGCACCACCTTTAAACCCAACTGTTTTGCATACTTACAAATAAAGTGCGTGTTGATGGCATCGGTACTTGGTTGATCCATACTTGCAGCAATTTCTGGCCACTGCTGCATAAACTCTGCTTCAGAAACTAAAAAGGTATGATGCTGTACACCTGTAGCTTCGGCTACAGCATTTTGATACGCATGCTCTGAGTACTTTTCATCATCAAAATAAATACTTAAGGTAGTAATGGTAGTATCACTAAAGCGCTGCGCTAGGGTTGCAATAATGCTACTATCTACGCCACCGCTTAAAAAAACACCTACTGGCACATCAGAAAGAAGATGACTTTTAACCGCAGCTTCTACTTTGGCTTTGGTTATAGTTACAGCCTCATTGTAGGTAATTTTCTTATATTGTTCATTTACCGTAAGGTCGGTTTTAAAATAAGGTGTTACATGATAGCTGTGCGTTGCCACATCGTAAAGCATGTAATTACCTTTCGGTAAATTTTGTACGTTCTGTAACGTGGTAATAGGTTCTGGCAAAAAACCATAAGCTAGAAAATATACTCGCCAATGCAAGTTCGGAGGCCAATCTGGTTGTACTGCAGTGAACCCTTTCACTTCTGAACTGAAATAAAAATCGCCACCGTACTTACCAAAATATAGCGGCTTAATACCTGCATGATCTCTAGCAGCGAACACTTGCTGCTGTTCTATATCGTACAGTACAAAGGCGAACATGCCCTCTAATTTTTCAACCAAATTAACACCCCAAGCTTTGTAGCCGTGCAGTAGCACTTCGGTATCAGAGCCTGATTTAAATTGGTAGCCAATATTTTGTAATGCCTCCTTTAGAGCAGGGTAATTGTATATTTCGCCATTAAATACAACAGCTAAGTTACCATTATCGCTAAACATGGGTTGGTGACCTGCGCTCGATGTATCGAGGATAGAAAGCCTGCGATGACCTAGCGCTACAGTACCTGTTGCATCAATAAAATGACCTTCATCGTCGGGCCCACCGCGGTGCATAGCATCGGTCATACGTTTTATTTTCTGTTCTAATAAAACATTCTCCGATGAAATAATAGCCGCTAGTCTACACATAATTTATAGTACTGTGGCTTTTAAGCCCAGAACTTCCACCAAGGCTTTTGTGCTGCGTTATCAAAATATCCTTTACCACCTTTCTTGTTACCATAGCCGTAGCCATACTGTGCACCGTAGGTGGCAGATCCATAGCCATAGTAACCATGAATACCCCCTACAATAACATCGTTCATAATCAAGCCCATAGGAGGTAATTTCTTTTGCTTATATAGTTCGTCGATGAACTCAATTTGTTGTTTCAAAGTATAGCGTTGCCTAATCACATACAATGCAGCATCGCTTAATGAACCAATCGTGAAGCTATCACCTACAAGGCCCACTGGTGCACTATCAATAATAACAAAATCGTACGAATGCTTTAATGTATCAATAAATAATACTAATCGGTCGCTTAATAATAATTCAGCCGGGTTAGGAGGTATAGGGCCGCTACTATAAAGGTGTAAGTTTTCATAGCCTTCTAACGATGTGTAAAGCTTACTTGTATCATTGGTTTGATTGGCTAAAAAATTGACAATACCTGTTTGTGGCCTATCCATATCTAAACTCTTGGTGATGCGTGGCTTTCTTAAGTCAAATTCCAGCAACGCTACCTTCTTACCAGAAATAGCTAGTACAGCCGCCAAGTTTAAAGCAACAAAAGACTTACCCTCTCCACTCATAGTAGAAGTTACTAAAAGCACTTTTTTGTCTTGTAATAAAAAAGACAGGTTTGTTCTAACAATTCTAAATTGCTCAGCAATAATATCTCTGCTTTTATTAGCTACTATTAGTGAGGTGCTCTTGCTCGTCATATGACCAATTTCACCTAAATAAGGAACTTCTGTTTTTTGAATTACATCGTTACGCGTAGTTACTTTATCGTTCATCATATCTCTCAGATACAAGTATGCAACAGGAATCAACAGACCAATAATGATAGAGAATAGATAAATTCTGGGTAAGTTAGGTTCTATGGCTCCACCAGTACTTGCTGTATTAATTTGACGATAATTACTAGCGGTAGAGGCAGTGGTAATAGCAGTTTCTTCTCGCTTTTGTAGTAGATATAAATAAAGCCCTTCTTTAATAGATTGTTGACGTGTTATTTCTTTCAAACGCTTTTCTTGTTGAGGCAATGCGTTGATGCTTGTAAGATAATCATTGAACTTTTCGGCTGCTTCTTTATACTGCGTATCTAAAGCCTTCTTAACATAACTAATGTTAGTAGCTAATTCCGCTTTTAAAACTTTACGTTGCTCTAATAAATCATTTAAATAGGGGCTTTCTTTAGTAAGTAGTTTAGATTCACGAGCTATACGTAGCTGTAACGTATTATATACATTAATTAAATTAGCTACTGTTTCTGGTATGTCTAAGTTAACGGGTGCTGTTTTTTCATCATTTTGCTTATCTAGTAAAAAACCATCAACCATTACTAAAAGTTGTCGTTTAATATCTAATTCATTGATTGATTTCTTTAATTCATTACCATTTTGACCGAAAAACTGTGTTGCTCCAGGCATTTTAAGCAACTCAGTATTATCTTTAAAATCTGCCAAATTGGTTTCAACACCACCAAGTTCTTGCGTTACTAATGATAAACGTTCATTAATGAACTTAATCGTATTGTTGGCAATTTGATTCTGATCTTCAATATTTTGTACTTTATAAGTTTTAACTAGCTCGTTCAAAATGAATTCGCCTTTAACAGGATTGGTAGTGGTGTAACTAAGTTGCAAAATGGTAGCCGTTCTCCCATAAGCCGCAACACCCAAGCTACCTGCAATTTCTCCTACAGTACTTTGTACTGTTCCGTAAGCTAACCGATAGCGTTTATCTGGCAAAAAATCAGCAGTACTTGTTTGAATCTTAAATAGTGTGCCGTTAATGGCAATGGTTTGCCCCCATGTGAAGGGTTTTAATGCCCCTTTACTTTTTAAACTGTACTTACCGCCCTGAGGTGTTAATTCACTTACGTAAATGTCATAACCTCTAGTTGTATCCTTAAGATCAATAGGCGTTAACTGTATAAAAGTGTTTGGAAAAACTTCTGTTGTTTTTACATATCCCAGATCAAAAATTTTATAATTTAATTTGTTTTCAATCACAGTTCTTTTAATCACATGGTTGGCCTTAATTAACTCTATTTCATTTTCCATGTTTACGGTTTTCGATGCACCGAGCAAGGTCATGTCAATTAAGTCATTCGAGCCACTTCTACCAGTACCACCTCTGTCGTTATTAGACTTGATTAACACCAAGGTTGAAGATTTGTAAATAGGCACTTTATATCTACCATAAATTATACCTGCTGCTAAACATATAGCTACCGACACAATAAAAAATGGTAGTAGAGATATGTACCTAAGCAGCAGTTGCTTCGGTGAAAATTTTTGTTCTCCAGATTGTGAAATCAGAATAGGTGTACTTCCGGTGATTTGTTGCATATTTCTTATCTGAAGATATTAACTAAACTAACAATGATAGTGAGTACCGATAATACCGATAACCCAATTTGAATATCGCGTTGTGCATTAGGATTAACGCCGAGTTGCTTCAGTTTAAAATCTTTGGCTGGTACATAAATAACATCGTTCTGCTTTAACTGAAATGCTTCAGAAGACAAGAACTTGCTATTGCGTAAGTCCACTACATAGTGCTTCCGCTCATTGCCTTCTTCTCGCAATAAAATTACATTGTCGCGGCGCCCCATGTCTGTTAAATCACCTGCCATGGCTAAAGCATCAAATAAAGTAACACGCTCTGTTGGAAATACTTTCATACCAGGCGTTTTTACCTCTCCCAATACCTGAACTCTAAACTGCAAGTATCTTATACTTACCTGTGGTGCTTTTACGTAAGTGGCCAACTTATTTTCTAAATCTTTCGCTAACTGTTCTTTGGTTTTGCCGGCAGCTTTTACCTTACCCAATACAGGGAAAATGATATCGCCATTGCTATCTACCTGATAGCCAAGCATTACACCCATACCACCCGCAACTTGCATGGCTGCACCTTGTGCCATTCCCATAGCACCAGCATTGGCTTGGTTAAAAATGAGTGTTTGTTCTGGGTTAACCGTATTGCTATATACTTGAATAGATAGCACATCGTTCTGAACAATCAAAGGATCTTTATAGGTGAGCTGACCAATACTATCTAAACCAGTTTGAAAGTAATTGAAATTACGATCAATCCTTTTTTTAGTAGCACCACAACTTGTTAGTAATAATACAACCAAGCTTGTGAAAACTACGGTAACAAAATAACTTGATTTCATTGATGATAACTTATGGCTTCGCCACCCTCACTCACATGAAGCCTTAATGATTGGCAAATAAAAGGTACGTAGTAATAATGCTGCAGACGATTTTACAAAACACTTACACGAATACATGAGCAGTAGTACCCATTAAATTGAGTAGACTTGCTTGGTATTTCAAAGATTAAATAGC
>DMPB01000177.1:32390-42429 GCA_003456175.1 Chitinophagaceae bacterium
ATTTCAAAGATTAAATAGCTGCTCTAAGTGGTTGTATTCTCGGTACCGCAGGATACTATCCTACTTTGGCAAATATATAAGTCATTGTAAACCAATGAGATAGTAAATAAAAAAATAATCGACACCTCATTTACCGAAAGGTTACCTCTGTTTCTTGAAATAATTTCTATTTTACTAAAAATTCGTCCAACATGAAAATAAAATACGTGCTTTCGTTGATAACGATATTGCTTTTTGTAGTATCGTGTAAGCGAAATATTGAAGAGCTAACGCCAAAATCTGGCACTAAAATTTCTAACTTAATTGCTGCAAGATTTGAAAACAATCAACAAATACTCAATAGCAGGGTAAAAACACAGCAAAAAGGGGTGCTAGAGATACAAAAGACAAGTAAAACCGCTAGCAGGCCAGCCGCTACTGTACTTGCAACTCCGTATCCGATGGTTGAATTAGGATCAATTGTAACGCCATTGGTAAATGGACAGGAAACTGTTGTTAGTGATATTGAACCAATTGGTTTTGGCAATAGATTAACAGCAATTTCGTACCGCAGAAAAAATGGAGCTTTTGCTGGTGGTATTGATATTATTGCTTTTGACAATAATGGGAACATGAACATTGTTAGTTCTGTTACTTTTAACAATACCGACATCTACAGTATTCGTAAAACAAGTTCTCCCCTAGGCGGCCTCCGACTACATTTCACGGGTAGTGTTAATATTACCAACCAACCATCTCCAACAGCAGCAGTTTTCGGATATGTTGATCTTGCTACTAATGGCACTTTCAATGGTACCATGCAGGCGGTACAAGCACCAAGCGATATTGCCTACGATATTGTAATTGGTGCTAACAGCAACCCTTACGAGGTATATGTAGTAACCGGACAAAGCCAATCGAATCAAAACAGCAACAATGGTAGCTTTTTAGTACGCTATAACTACGATACCAATACACTTGTGCAAATACCTATTGTAGACGGACGATCCATTTCATTTTTTGATGCATCTTATGCCTACCCATACATTATGGTGTATTGTGGCGATGGAAAAATTCGCCGATTCGATGCTAACAACCTGAACGCAGCAGGCATCTTCAGCAGTCTTGAAGATAATGTGCCTTATGCCAAGAGAAAAATCACTCAATTATCCGATACCAAAATGTTGGTAGCCGATGGTAGAGGCGGTATCAAATACCTCAATAGCAACGATGGTAGCCTTATCGATCAAATTCATATGCCTAACAGCTGGCCTTATGGCAACCCTGACTCACTAGCAAGTTTCGATTTAAGTTTAACTTCTGGTATGGGCATATTTGCAGCCAATGGTACAGCCGGGTTATATATGTTTCATTTCAATAATGGCGGTAATGCACTTGAACTAACAGGCTCGGTACAACTCGATAATGGTAGCTCTGCTGTTACGGCTATTGCCGCTCAAGATAATTTTGTTGTTGTTGGTACCAATAATGGCACCAAAATTATTCGGGTTGATAATTTTAGTAGTATACCTAATGCCAATTGTATCGGACTGAGTATGTACCCCGGAGATAAAGATTTTGAACTTTGGCGTTATGGTACTAGTGCTGCTTTCGCTGGCCCACTTGGCCTACAAACCATGCACGTGTATGGTAATTATACCCATTGTGGCAATATTGCAGTAAGCAAAAGCCTTACAGATAGTGCTAATTCTACTATTACTATTAACGGTAACCTATATCAAGGCTATACAAATAGTACGTTTTACACTAGCGTAGAACCAGGTGCTACCCTTGCGGTAAATGGTAATGTAACCATCTACGGCGATTTAATGTTAGAGGGTACGCTTCAAATGCAGCCCAACAGTACGTTAGCAGTATATGGTCGTATTATTCGCAGCGCCAATAGTCGCATTATTGGTAATCCAGAGCTATTGGCTGGTAGCGCCGATACTACACTTGGTGCAAGCAGCAATACCAGAATACCACTAGCAAGTGCCTCTAATTTATTTCCGGCTGCTTCGCAAGGGTTTGTTGTATACGGAGCACAAGCTACTAACGTTGGCGAATACATAGAGTTTAATGCTATCTTCCCACGTAATATGAACTATATGCGTAGGTATGTAGTTCGTGTGAATGGAGTACCACACTTCAATTTCGATTGCTCGCATTACTACATGGGTGCCACATTACGTTATAAACTACCCAATGGTACTGTGATCAGCAGAATTATTCCTACCACCAATTTCGATCCAAATTTTACGCCAGTACCTATCGACTTTTAACCTTATTTCCCTGTACCAGCATACTAGCGGGACTACTAAAAGGTAGTCCCGCTTCGTTTTAGCCCTTACTTTTGCCCACATGGCTTATAATAAATTAGAACGTTTTGCAGCTATCAAAACATTTAAAAATGTATTTGAGTATCCTACCGATAGCAAAGGCAAGTGGC
This sequence comes from Chitinophagaceae bacterium, assembly GCA_003456175.1. GTDB lineage: Bacteria > Bacteroidota > Bacteroidia > Chitinophagales > Chitinophagaceae > UBA10646. The sequence continues at coordinate 34,819 of DMPB01000177.1, forward strand.
AACAATATTTTCCTCAAGAACAGCCCATTACCCTCGAACTTGCCTGCGGCAAAGGTGAATATGCGGTTGGTTTAGCTGCACTATATTCACAGCGTAATTTTATAGGTGTAGATGTTAAAGGCAACCGTATGTATGTAGGTGCAAAACATGCACTTGCGAACGAATTACACAACGTTTGTTTTCTACGCACTCAAATTGAGCAAATAGAACAATTTTTTGGAGCGAACGAAATAGCTGAAATCTGGATAACCTTTCCAGATCCGCAACTACGTTGGAGCAAAATGAAAAAAAGACTTACTCATCCACGATTTTTACGCCGTTACCAACAGTTTCTTGCTCCCAATGGGTTAGTTCATTTGAAAACAGATAGTCCTGATTTATACAACTTTACCAAAGCAGTTATCAACTTATACGATTTACCATTGTTACACGATACGGATGACCTTTATCAAAGTTCTTTGTATGTGAACGAACTTCGCATTAAAACACATTACGAGGGCTTAGATATTGCTGGCAGCAAAAAAATTCATTACTTACAATTTCAGTTGCCGCACAAAGAGCTTCCAATAACATTAGATGATACGCTAAAAAACATGTTTCGTGACGACGCAGCCATTTCTTGAAAAAGTACATTTCTATTATAACCAACAAGGCATGATGGTACTCACCGAACAGTATCACCTAGAACGCGGCTATTGCTGCGGTAATGGCTGCCTGCATTGCCCTTTCGAATACGATTGCGTACCCGAACCCCGGCGAAGCTTTCTGCTGGCCGAAAAGGCAAGCAACGCTGCCACATCAACTTCTTAAACCGCAAGCTTTATGGCAAAGGCAAAACATCGCATTAAAGCAAATACGGCATTATTGTCTGTTGGTATGCAAAAGCATGCTAACTTTTTTGAAAATGTGTGGCAGGTGGTATGCTTAATACCTAAGGGTAGGGTTACTACCTATGGCGCTATTGGCAAGTATTTGGGCAGTGGTAGTAGTGCTCGAATGGTAGGTTGGGCTATGAATGCTAGTTTTCAATGCAGTGTGGCAGTGCCGGCACATAGGGTTGTGAATAGAAATGGTGCCCTTACGGGTAAAATACACTTTGCTACGCCTACAGCTATGCAAGAAGCATTGGAAGCTGAAGGTATTACCATAGTTAACGATATAGTGCAAGATTTTGATGCTTTGTTCTGGGATCCGAGTATTGCTTTGGGGTTTGAATAGCAATTCATTTACCGTAAGGTACAACTGCATTATACATCTCAAACAACGCTTACCAATTACCAAATAAAGCTGCTCGTTGAACATCTAACTGTCCGGCAGCAAGTATAGGATGTGGCCTTTGCATGAACAACATAAGCCATGTGAACCCTAATAATAATTCAATACTCCAATGCATGGTAAGCCAGAATGCTGCTAACACCAAAACCAATGCAAAGCTTTGCAATAACAGTTCTGTGAACAGTAGCTGCTTATAGGGCTTCAATTTATCGCTTAGCGATGCACCACTGCGTACTACGGGTAGTTGCTTTTTATAGATTCTAAAACAAAGAAAGCTACTCAACATAGTATAGAGTACTACAAAAGTTTGTACATAGTTGAAGTTGGTAGTACCTGCTTTAAATACGGGCGGCACTGGCATTAACTTCATTACTATATAGGCCACAAAGGCAGCTACTAATACAGCATTAAACTGTTGTAATAGCTGCTTTATTGTAGGATGCAGTAGATTCATATTATTGATAGTACGGACTTATAAACCAATATACAATAGGGCCAGTTATAGCAACATACAACCATAAAGGCCAAGTGTATTTCGCTAAGGTTTTGTGCTTCTGAAATTCTGAGGTTAAGGCTCGGTAAGCCGTGTACAAAATGAAGGGTAAGATTACTGCTGCTAAAAAAATATGCGTCAATAATAATGCTAAGTACAACATACGCATAGAGCCTACAGCCAACTTCTCTTCTTCTGAAACAATACCATCGTGGTTAGCATCACCAAACTTGGCTTCGCCTGCAAGTAGGTGATGTGCTATATAACTTACTAGGAATAGTACAGACAGTACTAAGGCGGTCATCATCATTTTTTTATGAAGAATGTATTTGCCTTGTTTTACCGCTATAAGTGCTGCTACTAGTAATACCGCGATAATGGTATTGATGAGGGCATTGATTTGCGCAAAAATATGCACATCGAAACCTACATCTACTTTAAGCTGTACACGACCAAGTGTAACAACAACGGCAAATACAACAACTGAAAAGATGCCAATAAGCCAAGCTGCTTTGGTATCGTTCTTTTGTAGTGCTGGGGGTAATAATTGTTGCGACATATTACGATGGTTAGAGTTAAGTTATGCTATTTCTGATTTTCGCTTTTTGTTGAGATAGGTTACCATTAAAATGGTAATTACAGTTGCCATTCCAAAGAAAATAGCCATAGTACTAGGGTCGAAGGGTAGCTTGCGCCGACCTTTCTTTTCTTTTTCGAGCATCAGCAGACCAATATCTTCACTTAGCTTTTTAATATCTTCTTTTTGCAGACCATGGTAGTAGCCTCTTACCTTCATATGCTTATCAATCAACACGAACCTATCGGAATGGGCGAAAGTGCTATCTACCGGATGATCTTCGAACTTGTTAATGCGTAACTCTTCGAAAATGAATTGATAAATGCTATCTCTATTTCCCGTAAGGAACCACCAATTATCGTGATTGGCATTGAACTTATCAGCATAGGTTTTCAATTTCGCCGACGAATCTCTATCGGGATCAATACTGATACTCAAGAAATGCACAATGCTACTATCTACTTTTCGACGTGTATTACCACCTTTTAAGAAACTAGCTTGCATGGTAGCCATATTGCGTGTAAGACCCGGACAAATGGTGCCACAATGCGTGAAGATGAGGTTGGCTACAATAATCTTACCTTGTAGTTGGTGCAAGCTTACCGTATCGCCGAGTTGATTAACGAGCTGTATATTTTTGGTTTTATGCCATACAGTGTCTGTAGTTACCTTACCATCTATGGTTTGTGTAACAACAGTATCCATAAGGTAGTGACGGGGCATGTGCACCGCTCGTTCACTAAAATATTTGACTAACAAGTAACAAGTACTTGGTATAAGAATGGCAATACACAATGCCAGTGCTGCGTTTTTTTTCATAGTACATCCTATAAAAAAACCACCGCTAGGCAGTGGTTTTATATAAACATATTTTATAGCTACTAAGTTGCATTAATAGCTAGTAATTTGAGATTAGTGCCCTTTCTGCTCTGGATGCTTTACCTCAGAACCATGAGTACCACCACCGTGTGCTGGCGCAGGAACCTTGGTTTTACTACGTTCTAACTTATAGCTATCGTAAGAGTTATTAAGGTTTCTGTAAGAGTTACCATCGGCTAAAAAAGCAATGATAAACCATATGAACAATGTTAGCGGCACAACAATTGTCATAATCATGTTCTTTAGCTCATGTTTTAAGTGCATGAAATAAGCCACAATATAGAAGGCCTTAACAATCATGAATATGAGAATCACACCTTTAACAAATAGTACTAAACCACTGCCCCAGGTTGTGTGGTTCTTAAATAACATGTAACCTAAAATCAACTCAATGATGGTAAAGATGGTTAGGTAGATAGTTACCTTCTTAACCTCTTTTTTAGCTGCAGCATAGGTTTCTGGTGTTGCAGCATGCAAATGGTACTCTGGTGTATGTGTATGTTCCATAAAAATATTAACTCTTAGGTAAGTACAATAATGTAGAAAATAGGTATAGCAATGCTTTATACTAGGTAGAAAAGTGTGAATACGAATACCCAAACTAAGTCTACAAAGTGCCAGTACAAACCAGCTTTCTCAATCATTAGATAATGGCCGCGGCGCTCAAAAGTTCCATTGAGTGTCATAATCAACATAATAATATTGATGATAACGCCACTAAAAACGTGAAAACCATGGAAACCAGTAATGGTGAAAAAGAAGTTAGTGAAGTTGGTACCAGCAGCAGTACCATCGGCATTAATGAATGGGTTACGACCCCACCATGCACCTTCGTGGAACAAGTGCGTCCACTCCCAAGCTTGGCAACCTAAGAATGCGAAACCACCGATGATGGTTAAAATCAAGTTGTTTACAACGCCTTTTCTATCGTTATGATGGCCAGCTTGTACTGCTAACACCATTGTTACAGACGATACAATTAAGATGAACGTCATTAAACTTACGAACATTAATGGCAAACGGCTACCCAAGCCAGGAAAGCTCTGGAATACCTCGTTAGGGTCAGGCCAACTGTTACTGGCAAAGCGAGTAGTACCATAAGCAATAAGAAATGCACCGAATGTGAAGGCATCACTCATTAAAAAGTACCACATCATTAATTTTCCATACTCAACATTGAACGGACTCTTACCGCCGTTCCACCATTTTGTTTGTACTGTAGCTGTATTTGCTGCCATGATGAATTTGGTTCAAATAGTTTGTGGGCAAATTTATTGGCTGATGTTCAAAAACTGTTAATAACCGCAATATTTTTCTTTAGTGTGTGAAACCAAAGAACAAAAACAGATATATCCACAATACATCAACGAAATGCCAGTAGGTAGCCAATACTTCTACAGGCACCGGACTATAATTTTTTGTTTTGCTGCTATAAGCTTTAATAAAGAATATCAACAACGCCACAACACCGCCTAATACGTGTAATGCGTGTAAGCCTGTAATAATTACTAAGAAGGCCGCCGCGGGGTTGCTACCCTTCACAAGTTTAATACCCTGACCATGTAAGTCGGCAAAGCCAAAACCCTGTAACACTGCAAATAATACACCCAACACCGCCGTTACAGTAATTAAAGTTCTGTAACATGCCATTTCACGCGATTTAAAAGCTTTTTCACTCAAGTACATGGTAATGCTGCTTGCTAATATCACTGCCGTACTGTACCAAAACTCAAGTGGCAAATTAAACTCTTGCCAATTCCCCTGATTCCTACGCACCACATAAGCACTAGTTAACCCAGCGAACATCATTACAATGCTACCCATAGCCACCCACATGGTAAACTTATGTGGATGAATTCTTTTATTCTCAGTTGCAACTGCTGCACTCATACTACAAATTTTATCATCAGTTATAACAGCTTACCAAAGGTTTTGTTACACCTTACGGTAAATGATTTTAAGCCAAGTAATCGCTACAATTTATCTGCCAGTAATGCCAACAAAACTATTGGTAGGTAGATGTAGCTACTAAACATTACACGCCTTGCCGCAGGTACATCCATTTGCCTGTAAAGGCGAATACTCTGCACCACCATAAATAAATTGGCAGCCAAAACAACCCAGAAGCTTACCATACCGGTTAAATGTAATACATAGGGCAGCATACCCATGGGTATCATTAACACACTGTACATAACCGCCTGTAATGCTGTGAATTTGGTTGGCCCTTTATCAGCAGGTAATAGCTTGAAACCAGCGGCAGAATAATCTTGATGTGCTACCCAAGCAATAGCCCAAAAATGTGGGAATTGCCATAAAAATTGTATGCCAAACAACACCCAACCATTGCTATTCATAACGTTAGTACCTTCTACCATATTGGTGAAACCTAGGCTGTCGGTTGCAGCCACCCATCCAATTAAGCAAGGTAACGCACCGGGGAGGGCACCTACTAAAACGGCAATAGAACTAACTTTTTTAAGCGGTGTGTACACAAATGCATACAAAAACAAACTAAATGCCGATACCATAGCTGCAACACCGTTAAAAAAATACCACATGATGATGATACCAACTACACCAGCAATAGCAGCGAAAGTATATGCCTCTTGTTGACTCATTCTGCCATCGGCTACAGGCCGCTTACCTGTACGCTTCATCATGGCATCGGTATCTTTTTCTACAGCTTGGTTAATGGCATTGGCACTACCTGTAACCAACATACCGCCAACAAACAACAAAATAACCTTCCAAATACCATCGAGTGATAGGCGAATATTGGGTGCAAGTAAATAACAAATAACGCAACTGAAAACTACGGTAAAGCTTAGCGTGAACTTAATGAGCTGCATGTAATCCTTCAGCTTGCTATGGCGAACATTATCGGCAACCGTTGTGGGGGAATTAGAACTCATTTACGTAAGTGCAACATTAAAAAAGATGCCATGCTAGTTGCATGGCATCGCAAAATTAGTATTATGTACGTTGATTAACGCAAACAATCTTGTTAATTAGTGCTTGCTTTCATCGGCACCTACAGGAGTAGTTTGTGTGATGAAGTCTTTACCATCTTTACCGTAGTCGTACGCCCAACGGTGTACTTCAGGAATTTCGCCAGGCCAGTTACCATGACCAGGATTGATAGGTGTAGTCCACTCTAAGGTTGAAGCTTCCCAAGGATTTTGCGTAGTTAACTTACGGCCTTTGAAGATGCTGTAGAAATAGTTGATTAAGAATAGAATTTGTACAGCAAAAACAATCATAGCAACAGTTGAAATGAAACGGTTTAACTCACCAAATTGCTTAAAGCTTTCCCAAATGCTATAATCGTAATAGCGACGTGGCATACCAGCTAAACCTTCGTAGTGCATTGGCCAGAAAATGAGGTAAGCACCTATAAGTGTAGCCCAGAAGTGAATATAACCCATCGTGTTATTCATGTAACGACCAAACATTTTAGGGAACCAATGGTAGATACCAGCGAACATACCGAACATACTAGCTACACCCATTACAATGTGGAAGTGGGCAATTACGAAGTAAGTATCGTGCAAGTGAATGTCTAGCGCAGAGTTGCCTAAGAAGATACCTGTTAAACCACCAGAGATAAATAAGCTAACAAAACCAATTGAGAATAGCATAGCCGGTGTAAAGCGAATATTACCTCTCCAAAGTGTAGTTAGCCAGTTGAAAACTTTAATGGCTGAAGGCACTGCGATTAATAAGGTTAACAATACGAATACAGAGCCTAAGAACGGATTTAAACCAGTAACAAACATGTGGTGTGCCCATACTAGGAAGGCTAATGTTGCAATTGCAAACATTGAACCAACCATTGCCATGTAACCAAATATTGGCTTGCGGGCATTCGTACTTAAAATTTCACTTACCATACCCATGGCTGGTAAAAGGATGATATACACCTCTGGGTGACCCAAGAACCAGAATAAGTGCTGGTATAAGATAGCACTACCACCTTCGTTGGGTAAGGCTTGTTGTGTGCTAGCTAAGAAAATATCACTTAAGTAGAAGCTAGTACCAAAATTTCTATCGAAAATCAATAGGATGAAACCAGAGAATAATACTGGGAAGCTTAATACGCCTAATACAGCGGTGAAAAAGAAAGCCCAGATGGTTAGAGGTAAGCGAGTCATGCTCATTCCCTTTGTACGCATGTTCAATACGGTTGCGATATAGTTCAAACCACCTAGTAATGAACTTACTACGAATAAAGCCATAGACACCAACCATAAATCCATACCAATTTTAGAACCTGGAGACGCATCACCTAGAGCACTCAACGGAGGATAGGCTGTCCAACCACCGCTAAATGGACCTGTTTCAACAAATATTGAAGATAACATTACAATACTGGCAGTGAAGAAAA
>DMPB01000177.1:42659-56375 GCA_003456175.1 Chitinophagaceae bacterium
ATACTGGCAGTGAAGAAAAACCAGTAGCTTAACATGTTCATGAAAGGGGAAGCCATATCACGAGCACCTACCTGAAGAGGAATAAGTAGATTTGAAAAAGTACCACTCAAACCAGCTGTAAGTACAAAGAATACCAATACAGTACCGTGCGTAGTTACCAATGCATAGTAAGCTTCGGCAGAAATTCTACCACCCTTAGCCCACTTACCTAGAATATCTTCTAACCAAGGGAAGGTGCTATCAGGATAACCTAATTGCAAACGGAAAAGTACACTCATTAAACCGCCAATAACAGCCCAAACCATACCTGTTACCAAGAACTGCTTGGCAATCATTTTGTGGTCCATGCTGAACACATACTTAGAGATAAAACTCTCGTGATGATGATGTTCTTCGTGATGATGTACATCGTGTGCATGACCTACGGCTGCTGATGTGTGCAAAACTGCTTCTGTACTCATATCAATCTCTTTTGTAAATCTGGTTCTTTATAACACCGAAAGCATTGCCTTGTTTGCTGCTATCGACTACATTTTTGTTTTTTGTGCCACTAATGCTACACCTTTATTATTCTGTGTAAGCTTAGTGCTATCTGCTGTTGCAGCTGGTTTAACATTTGCTGGATCCTTATCTGGGAACGCAGCTAGATAGTTGGGCTTTTGTCCTGCTATCCATGCATCATATTCTGCTTGCGTTACCACTTCAATCACACCTTTCATAGAATAGTGACCGTTACCGCACATTTGATCACAGCTGATTTCGTATTGGAAATTCGGATTGTTGGTACGCTCCTTCATTTCCTTGGTAGTATACTTCGGCGTAAACCATATTGTAGTTGGTATACCTGGTACAGCATCCATCTTCATACGGAAGTGTGGCAAGCCTACATCGTGTATTACGTCACGAGAGCCGATGATAAGCTTTACAGGACGATCTTTAACGATATACATCGTTTGCGTAAGCACAACATCATCTTCATTGGCTTTATCATCCCAAATTTGACCTAAAGGATTGCTTTGCGCCTCATTAATATTCTTATAGTATTTCTTACCAAATACACCGTCTTTACCTGGGTAACGGAACAACCAACCAAACTGCTTACCTACTACTTCTACTTTAAGTGCTTCTTTAGGTGCTTCGCTGGTAAATTCGAACCAATTGCGTAGACCAATAACTACTAATACAGTTAGAGCAATGGCGGGGATTACAGTCCAGACCAATTCCATGGTATTATTGTGAGCAAAGTAGAAAACTTTACGCTTCGGATTTTCCTGATACTTATAAGAGAACCAGAAAAGAATGATTTGTGTAATAAAGAATACAATACCAGTAATAGCTACCGTCCACATGAACATGCTATCTACTTTTTCACCTTGTACACTAGCACTTCCTTGCGGGAAAAGCGTTTTGCCGTAGTATAACTCATGGCATACATACACACCAATCAAGCCCAACACAAGGAAAGCAATCATCAAAAAAGCATTGATTTTATTGCTTTGTCTACGAGTTTTTTCCTCACCTTTTAAAACACTCACGTATTCGCTGGCCTTGGCTATCTGGAAAATAACCAAGAACACCAACACAATCACTGCAATTATTAAATACATCGACATGGTTATACAAAGTTTAAATGCCTTTCGTAACTAGTAACATTTTGTTCAAGCTTATAGTTGAACTTATGTGTGGTGAATTATACTTTCTTTTAAGAATGGGTGATACTTTGGTATCAAAGGCTTTTTAGCCAATGCATTACCAGTGAAGTAAATAATCAAACCAATAAATAAAGCAGCAGTGCCGAAATCTAACCAACCAAGGGTTACATGCTCTTTACTTACACTACCCATTACCATTTGATAAAAATCAATCCAGTGCCCGAAGATGATAAGCACCGCCATGAACGTAACCAACGTATAGTTACGCTTCGCACTACGCTTAATCAAAATCAACAATGGTGCAATAAAGTTGATAATCAAGTTCAAGAAGAAAATACCCTTGTAAGGTCCTTGCACTCTATGTTTGAAATACACCGTTTCTTCAGGAATGTTTGCATACCAAATCAACATATATTGACTGAACCATAGGTAAGTCCAGAACACAGAAAAGGCAAACATAAACTTACCAATATCGTGTAAGTGTTCTTCGTTAGTATACTCTAAGTATCCTTTATTCTTTAGATAAATAACAAACAAAGCAATCAAGCTCATACCACTAACAAATGAGCTAGCAAAAGTGTACCAGCTATACATAGTGCTGTACCAATGTGCGTCGATACTCATCATCCACAACCAAGGAACAGTAGAACCTACTGTTAGGGCAAACCACACAATGAACAATGCAGCATTCACAGTGTTTCTCCAGATATAGCTCTTACCCTGCTCTAAACTCATTTCACTATCGGCTTCGCTGCTTAGCTTACGCATGCGTGCACCAAGTAACATCCACAAGCCAATCGTTAATACGCTCCACACGAGGTAGAAATTCAAGTTCAAGAAACCTACCTTACCTTTCAAAATGGGGTCTGTTTCCATCACATTCTTATCTAGCCAATGGTAAATATGGTGATTATGTCCAATAGCCGCTACATACACTAAAATCAACAACGTAATAGGGCCTAGTATCATTACAAGTGTACTAATAGCTTCGGGCACCCTACGAAAACTCGTTTGCCAACCACCCCAAGCAAGTGTAGTAACACAAATGAAAAACATACTTGCATTACAAATAAGGGTAAAGAAGATGCTGTTATACATCAACGTTCCCCAGAACACAGCTTGCTCATGTTCGTCTTTACTCATTCCTTTCGTAACCAAACCTGCGATTACAGCAATAGCTCCTAAAATAATTAAACCCAAACTCCAGGTTTTCATTTTAGCAGGAACCTCAAATTGCGTTTTAATGGATGCCATCGTATTGTTTGTTTTTATCCGCCGAGCCTTGTGCTCTAAGTAATTAATTCTCTAAAAAACCAGCTAACTGGTCAATTTTATGTTCACCTTACGGTAAATGAAGTACTGCCTATTTAGCAGCAACAGCAGCAGTATCAACCACAGGGGCAGCAGCAGGTGCTACTGAGCCTGGCGCTATTTTCTTCTGCTTCATTTTTATATAAGTGATGATTTCCCAACGTTGCTTTCGACTTAATTGTGCAGCATAGCTACCCATCAAGTTTTTACCGTAAGCAATAGAGTAGAACATCTGTCCATCAGGCATTGCCTCATACTTCGCATCACCCACCAAAGCAGCAGGTTTTGCAGGGTATGGTCCTGCACCATCTTTATACAATGGTCCGTTACCGTCTAATTTCGTACCATGACAGATGCCACAGTTAATTAAATACAAACGCTCAGCCTCATCGTATTGCGTTTGAGTTAATGTAGCTACCGGGTTTTTGATACCCTTACTCGCATTATAGTTCACTGTATCGCCTGCAGCGTCTTTTGCGATAGGAAAAGGAAACTCTTCGCCTCTTGCAATGGTACCAGCAACGGGCATATTGTTGTAGTTAATACCAGCTTCTTTTAATGCACTATGATCGGCATAAGTTTCATAAGCACGGCTATAAGCCATATCTGGCATATATATCGTACCAGGTTCACGCTTAACATCGCTACAAGAAACAACAGCTACACTGGTTGCAAGTGCTATTATGATTGATAATTTTTTCATCGCTTTGCTTTCTTCGTTCTTTGTAATTTTCGTAATTAGTGGGCTACAGCTGTTTCTCTAATGAGTTCTTGCTCTCTATCGTAACGGCCTAACCACCAACCTGGCTCTGCTACCTGAACATCGGTTTCAACTGCACCGCTATTTGCCAAGAATGCTTTAAGATCATCAACATTTGTTTTATCTGTTGTTTCAATTACCATTACAAACAAATCGTCGGTAGCACGTGCGTGGAAGTGATGCTTCTTAACAAAAGGTGCTAATTGGCAGAGATAGCAAAATGTAAGTACCATACCTACCGCTGCAAAAAGTACCGTTAATTCAAAGCAAATCGGTATCCATGCTGGCAGTGCAAAGTGTGGCTTACCACCAATGTTTAAAGGCCAGTCTTTCGTGAAAATCCAACTAATACAGCTTACTGCAGTAGTGGTGCCAGTAATACCGTATATAAAACCTGCAGTGTGTAAGCTTGTTTCGCGTAAGCCCATGGCATGGTCTAACCCGTGCACTGGAAATGGCGTATACACATCGTGGATTTTATATCCGGCCATTCTTACTTTTTTAACCGCAGGAAACAAAGTATCCTCCGTGTCAAAACAACCTACTACAAATTTCTTCTTTGCCATATTTTTTATTTAAACCTGTAGGTTACAGGATTGCTTGTCTAACAATTAATTCATTTACCGTAAGGTAACTATGCCTAATTAGTGTGCATACTCGTGTGCAAACTCATCTACCTTCATATCTTCTTGCTTAGCCATATCGCCTTTATAGCTTTCACCAGTTGTTTTCAATACATACTTGATTTCTGCAATAGCAATTACTGGGAAGTATTTCGCAAATAAGAAGAAGCAGGTGAAGAATAAACCGAAGGTGCCGGCGTAGAAACCAATTTCCCAAATAGTAGGGCTGTAGTATACACTCCAGCTACTTGGTAGATAATCGCGGTACAAGCTGGTTACGATAATTACGAAACGCTCGAACCACATACCAATGTTCACGATAATACTCATGAAGAAGGTTACAAATAGGTTCCGGCGCATTTTGCGGAACCAGAAAATTTGTGGACTAATTACGTTACAGGCCATCATACCCCAATAACTCCAACCATAAGGGCTGAACAAGTAGGCACGGCTGTACATGAATGTGTAAGCTTCGTATTTGTTTTGGCTGTACCAACCCATGAATAACTCTGTAATGTAGGCAACCCCTACGATAGAACCTGTAAGTACAATTACCTTGTTCATTGCCTCGATGTGGCCAATGGTAATATAATCTTGAAGGTTAAATACCTTACGCACCATTAACATGAGCGTTTGTACCATCGCAAAACCAGAGAAGATGGCACCTGCTACGAAGTATGGAGGGAAGATGGTAGTGTGCCAACCAGGAATAACTGATGTGGCGAAGTCAAAAGATACGATAGTGTGTACCGATAATACGAGCGGTGTACTTAAACCAGCAAGTACTAACGAAAGTGATTCGTGACGTTGCCAATGCTTGGTGCTACCTGTCCAACCGAAAGCTGCCATACCGTATAACAACTTGCGTAATTTGGTTTTAGCACGGTCGCGTACTGTTGCAAAATCTGGTATTAAACCACTGTACCAGAATAATAACGATACGGTGAAGTACGTAGAAATCGCAAATACGTCCCACAATAGTGGTGAGTTAAAATTCACCCAAAGCGGTCCACGGCTGTTAGGATAAGGCAATACGAAGAAGGCCATCCAAACACGACCCATGTGGAAGATAGGGAACTGACCGGCGCACATTACAGCGAAAATTGTCATTGCTTCTGCTGCACGGTTCACACCTGTTCTCCAACCTTGGCGGAACAACAATAAGATAGCCGAGATAAGTGTACCTGCGTGGCCAATACCTACCCACCATACGAAGTTGGTGATATCCCAACCCCAACCGATGGTTTTGTTTAGGTTCCACTGGCCAATACCGTAAGTAACTTCACGATACACGCTATAAACCCCAAACAACAACAAGGCCACGGCCGTGTAGAAACCTACATACCAAAGTTTGGTAGGTTTTGCTTCAATAGGCCTAACAATGTCTTCCGTTACCTGATGGTAGGTTTTGTTACCGTCTACCAAAGGTTCTCTTAGCTGCGATTCGTACTTTAAATGCATTTGCTCCGTATTTACAACCGGTTACCCGGCCATAGTTGAATATTTATTTTAGTTTCACCTATTCTACCCTAGAACCATTTTCAAAAAAATATACTGGCCTCATTACAAGAACTCTTGAGGTAGTACTATTTACATCTATATACTCATCCTTCCTTAGCTCTAAATTCCAAGTAATCGGAATGTTACTTTCTTGGTCGAAATGTTTTAAATCAATTCTAAAATAAGTGACATATAATACAACATCTTTGAAATCATAATCCTGCAAACTTAATTTGAGTTTCTCACAGTAACTATTCCAAGCCAATAAATTTGGGTCTAGTGTATTATTGTCATTGATGTAAAACAATCTTTTTATACTTAATCCTCTATCCGATTTTTCTATTATAAAATTGATTCTACAGTTCTTCTCTTCACTAAAGATTTTTGGAAAACCCAATCTTGAGAATTCCTTTCTAAGTAAAGAAACATCATTCTTACTGCTAGCAGTATCAAGCAAATGCTTTTCAACTTGACCGTTAATGCCGTTGCTTATTGTAACGACTAGCAGTAAAAAAAATATAACCCTCATTTTTCCTAACTAATTCACAAGTTGTAGGTTCAAAGAACTATTGGAATGCTCGCTGAATCCATTTTACTTTGGTCTAAAATCTGTAGTACTAAACATATAATTTCATAATCTTATCATCATTTTATGTTAAGAGGATTTTATCTCATCCATTTAGCATATCCCTGATAAATTTGATTATAATTATGCTCTCTAATATTAGCGTACTTATTTTCTAATTTCATATAGTACATTATAAAAAGTGAAAACTAAAATTTTGGGAATGATTAAAGCTAGTTTCGACATGGTTCAACACACATCAACTTAACTACAAGAGGCTCAAAAAAAATTGCTTTTTTACTTTTTGGCATTTTAGAAGTTGATAAATCTCTAGAATTTAGATTAGGCCAACTATCTAACTTACAAAGAGGGAAAATTACTATTGGAATTATTATTGTCGTTGAATCATTCATTTCGCTTCTTTGCCACCTCTCGTTTTTATTCGAAAAAAATGGATGGAGATTTTCTACAAAATTAGTCATGTTAGCTAAATCAAAATATGCAAATTGTATACTATCAATACTTTTTTTGAAAGTTATTTCTGCAAAGAAGAATAATGCAGTATCATTAAATTTCGATTGGCTACTTAAGAAGTAACCAAAATCTTCTTTTAAAGATTTTGCCCCCCCTTTATAATAGGGAAAGTCGATTTCTTGAGACTTTCCTATCAGTATAAAGTTGAATAAACAGAAAAGTAAGAATATGTATTTCATTCTATTAATTACATTTCGTTAGACCTAAGTTTCTCATTTCCTGTGTTCTTCCATATTTAGCAACATACAATATTTGCCTTGTGGTAACAGTATCATTCCCCAGAGCTATCCAAGAAGGCGTACCTGTTAATCCTTTAAAAGCTAGAGCATTACTTATAGTCGAATTTAAATTTCCATTGAAATAAGTAATTACTCTCTTTATTTCGTCCCTGTATGCCGATGCTATAGTTAAATGCTGTGAATTATTACCATTCTTATACTGCCAGATTAAAGGAAAATTAGTTTTTAAGAAGTTGGAATCAACCTCGCCACTCCTGTATCTAGATATTTGAAAATTTATATATCCATGTATTGCTTCATGGAACAATACCGCAGCAATTAATTCTTTTGAAGCGTTTGATAAGAAAGTAGGATTACACCTTATACGAATGTTCATTACACCATTCAAGATTACTGGAGGGCTTGTTATCGCATCATCAGTTTGTGTTGACAGACTAGGGTCTACCGCTAAAATTAAGTTTACTTTAGAACTTGATTTAAAAACTTTATTAAGAATAGAGTCAGTAGATTCATTTATATTAGGCAATTGTTTTAAAATTTCCTGAGCACAAGGATAACCCTGTAAAGAATCTATTATTTCTTGGTTTTCGTAAACGTCCTCAAAAATTTCAACAGAACCACCTCCTTCTACACCTATCTGGGAGATCAACATCCATTGCACTGGTTCAGGTAAACTAGACAAATCTGGAGTAGGACACGTATATGTTGTATATATCCTATTAATAAAATGACAAACTGTGTTGTTATGATTTTGACCTGTAGGCATATCACAATATAAATATCTGACTTCTCTAGTCGAAATACTGCACTCTGAACGGTATTGAGAACCCAAAGATTTGTTTTGTTGATCAGAGTAATTAACTTTCAGCAGAGCTTTTTTCCTTGTAGCTGCTATTGAACCAAGTAAGGAGCCACTTGTACAATGATAGAAGTCTGAATATTTGAAAGGCGTAGCTTCATATAAACTTGAACGCGTATTAAAAAGAAATAAAGTATCTATATTTCTTACTTTATGCTTTATGCGAACGAGCTTCCACTCTTTTGAAGTAACACCAATAGAATTTTTAAAATTTACAACATTCACAAGCAATGTATCGTTCTCAAAAATCTTTAGTGATGTATAATCTAGATTAAAGTTTTGTAATGAATCGCTACCATATCTGTTATATGCTGTATTTGCTTTATTTATCTTTCGCTTGTCCTTACTCAAATATTCACTTGATTTGAACCCATCTTGAATGAATGAATTAGATTTTTTCAGAAGCGATTTAATTTGATTCTCGTGACTAAGCATTTTAATGCTATCAACATCGTCAATTTCGTAAATATCTTTATTGCAGGATAAAGCAAGTAGTACAAGTAATAGAATGATATAAAAAAATGTGTTCTTCATTATTAGGAATTTTATTTGTTAACTATCCGTGATGCGTAGGTTCTGTAGCACCATGCTTTTCTTCATGCTTAGCAGGGCCGTGGAACTGACCATACACAGGCTCATCGGTATTACGTACCTTGGCGAGGTAAGTAACATTCGGCAATACGTGTAGTGGCTCTAAGCTTAAGAACAATCTGTTCGGGTTATCCATGCGGTGCATTGTAATTGCGCTGTGCTTATCGTTAGCATTACCGAACACGATAGCATCAGTAGGGCAGCTTTGTTGACAGGCTACTTTTAGATCCCACTTTCCTTCTTTACCGGTTTCAAGTGGTCTGTTTTCTTTCTTAGCTTTCAACTTGCCCTCTTGTAAGCGCTGTACGCAGAAGCTACATTTTTCAATAACACCACGGCTACGAACAGTTACGTCTGGGTTTAACACCATACGTGTAAGCTCGTCGTTCATCATTAAAATAGTATCAGTTGCTTCATCTTGGTTACCGCTGAAGCTATCAGCACCAGTATAATCGGCCCAGTTAAAGCGACGTACTTTATACGGACAGTTGTTGGCACAATAACGTGTACCAATACAACGGTTATAAGTCATTTGGTTCAAACCTTCGCTACTGTGGTTGGTAGCAGCTACCGGACATACGTTTTCGCAAGGTGCGTTATCGCAATGCTGGCACATTAAAGGCTGGAATACCACTTTCGGATTTTCTAAGCTACCGCTATAGTAACGGTCGATACGTAACCAATGCATTTCATGGCCACGAACCACTTCTTCTTTACCTACAACAGCGACGTTATTTTCTGCATTACAAGCTACTACGCAAGCGCCGCAACCAGTACAAGCATTTAAGTCGATACTCATACCCCACTTAGCTCCTGGGCGGTCGAAAACAGGGTAAATAGTACCTTGCTTTTCGAAGTTTTCTAAACCACCCCAAGGCTTCAATTCGGCATCGCGATGATCACGAATTTCTGTTGGGTGTTTTTTGAAATCGTTTAGGGTAAGTTCTTTCATTACCTCTGTACGATTACCTTGTTCTGTATCGTAAGTATTGTGTGTTTGTGTGAGTGCTACATCGTATTTATTGCCAGTAAGTTCTGCCTTTACATCGGCAGCCATTAACTGCACAGTACCATTTACGTAAGTAGCTAATGGGAAGGCGTTCTTACCAATGCCTTTAGCAGCCTTACCAATTTTTTCATGGCGACCATAACCTACAGCAATACCAATAGCATCTTCATGTGTACCAGGTATAATTAGAGCAGGTAGTTCAATGGTTTTGCCGTTCACAGTCAATTTAACTACTTTTTTGGCAGGTTGAGTTTCATAAGCATCTGCCTGACCGCCATTCGTTAAATCGATATTAAGTAACTTTTTCGCTAAAGTTGGAGATACGATAATGTAGTTGTCCCAAGTGGCACGTGTAACTGGGTCTGGCAACTCTTGTAACCAAGGGTTGTTGGCACCTTGACCAGCACCTAAGCCTACCTTTTCGTATAAGGCTAATTCTAAGCTACCTTTTTGACCCACTTTGTAACCTGCGATTGCGGTTGTAGCGCCAGCCACAGCAGCAGCATTGAAAGCGGCTCCAACAGGAGCGGCTTCAACACTTACAACACCTTGTTGTAGAGCATTGTTCCAAGCATCTTCACTGCCTAACTTGCCCATCCAAAAGCTTTTGAAGAAGCTGAGGTAATCGGTAGTAGCACCGCTCCACTTCAACAAGCTATCTTGCCACTGACGGGTTTTGAATAAAGGATAAATAGTAGGCTGAAGCATTGAGAAATGACCTGTTCTAGGTTCAGCATCGCCCCAGCTTTCTAAATAGTTATGATCAGGAACTACGAACTTACAAAGCTGCGTAGTTTCGTCTTCTTTGGTGTTAAGGCTAATAGCAACCTTTACCTTCTTGAGTGCATCTATGAACTTAGCGCTGTCGTACCAAGTGTAAGCAGGGTTAGCACCGTAGAAAATTACAGCACCAACACTACCGCTATTCATATCAGTTACCAGCTGTGCAAATTCTGCATCAACACCTTGGCGACTGTTATAAGTACTGCTCCAATCGATGGTATTACCGCCAGCCTGTAGTGCCTCATTGATTGCGTTTACAACAATTTGTACGTTCACATCGTTGCTTCCGCTTACTACTAAGCTAGCACCTTTAGTTGCTAATAAAGCCTTAGCAGCAGCTTCAACACCCTTTTTAAGATTGGCATCTCCTAGTGTTACAGCACCACCATTGATGGCATTGTATAAAGCAACTGCAACAGCACCTGCCTCTGTTGGACGATGCAAGTAGCGATCATCTGCGTTTGAACCAGTTAAGCTGGCAACACTCTCAAAATGAATGTGCTTGCTCATACTTGGATTCTTCTCATCTATTTTCTTACCAGCAGCATACTGCTTGCTAAATTCAACGGGGCTTAACCAAGTACCTAAGAAATCGGCACCTAAGCTCACAATTGTTTTTGCCTTATCAAAGCGGTAACTAGGTATTGTTTTTTTACCGTAAGTAGCTTCATTAGCCAATAAAATACCACTGTAAGAAACAGCATCGTAAGTTACATGCTTACTACCAGGGTATTTTGCTAAGAACTGTGCAATTACAGCTTTAGTAGATGGCGATACTACTGAACTAGTTACTAAAACAACATTACCAGCACCAGTTAAGGCACTAGCAACTGCTTTATCAACAGCATCAAAAGTACTTTCTTTACCATCCATTAATGGAAAGCGAAGGCGAGCAGTATCGTACAAGTCGAGTACAGAAGCCTGCACTCTTGCACTTGTACCACCTTTGTATAAAGGCGATGCATCGTTACCTTCTACTTTAATCGGGCGGCCATCACGCACTTTTGCCAACACACTTACCACATCACCATCTTGTACCCAAGTGGTGGCGTAATAATTAGCTACACCCGGAATAATATCTTCAGGCTTATTAGCGAATGGTATCGCCTTTTTTACAGGCATTTCGCAACTAGCAGCAACTGCAGCGGCAGCCGTGCTAAACCCTAAATACTTTAAAAAATCTCTACGGGGAGTGGCAGCCTGCAAGAAACCATTGTCGGCAGCCTCAAAGGGAAGCTCTTCTCTAAACTCATCTTTTGCTGATTGCTTAAACGCCTCAGAGTTGTTTAGCTCACCAAAACTTTGCCAATGCTTTTTGTTATCCATGTTACCCCTTACTCCGTATGGAGGTATTTTGTTGAATAATAGATGTTATAGTCGAACCCAGCACTACCTTACGGTAAATACTGATAATATTAGTAGTGACATTTTTGACACTCAGTACCACCAATTTTTTCAACGGTAATACCTTTTGTGCTATCTAACTTACCACTCTTTAAATCTTGATGATACTTCTCATAAATGCTGTAGAAGCCATTTTCTTTAAACTGCACTTTTGTTTCGCGGTGACAGTTAATACACCAGCCCATGCTTAGATCGCTGTACTGATATACTTCGCCCATTTTATTGATTTCGCCGTGGCAGGTTTGACACTGCACTTGACCAGCTTTAACGTGTTGGGCATGATTGAAGTATACGTGGTCAGGTAAGTTGTGAATTTTAACCCATTCAATTGGCTTGGCTTTGCTAGGATCCCAAGGCTTACCAGATTCAAAGCCAGCATACTTATATAGCTTCTGAATTTCAGCAGTACCGTTCACTTCTTCACCATCAGCTGTATATAGTTTTTCACCATTGTACTCGTTGATAGCCATGTGACAGTTCATACACACATTCACAGAAGGAATGTTAGCATGCTTACCTTCTTGTGCACCACCATGGCAATACAAACAGTTGATTTGGTTGGTACCTGCGTGCACTTTGTGCGAATAGAAGATAGGTTGCTCAGGTTGGTAATCTTTACTACGACCCATGTTAATAGCACCCTTGGTAGTCATGTAACCACCCACCACAAAAAGCACCAAGGTAACTAGAGCAATGTAAGTTTTATTACGCCAAAAAGGCAAAGGCTCCAAGGCTGGAATACCTTCTTTATCGTCAGATAATTTACGTAAGTTACTGTTCACCTGCAACAATACGAGTGCTACAATAGCTAACACCAAAGTTAAAATACCAAACAATAACGTGTTGTCTGATTCTGCAGCGGCAGCAGCATTAGGATCTTCAGATGTAATAGGCGGGACTGCAACTACTTTGGTAGCCTCGGTATTGATGTAGGTTAAAATAGCAGCAATTTCCTCATCTTTCAAGTTAGGGAACTGGTTCATCGGAACCTTATTCCACTTGATATATAAGTCGTTCGCATACTTATTACCGCTAGCAATAACGGCTTGGTTGTTACGAATCCATTTGTAAAGCAACTCCTTGCTTTCCCAACGATCTTCAACACCGGCCAAAGCTGGTCCGGTTAAATCTTTCTTCACAGCGTGGCAACTGGCACAGTTAGCAGAGAACAAAGCCTTGCCATCTTGTGCTGCAGCTTGCTTGCCAAACGACAAGGCAAAAACAGCGATAAGTGATACTGCAATCCTGCCTGCGATTCTTAAACGAGAAGTCATATTCACAATTCTGGTGTTGGAATGTGGAAAAAATATTCCTGGACGGCGGCAAAAATATGACACGAACTTGACAAAAGAACAGTAGCCAAAAATTTTTTTTCGCCTTATTTGGCAAGGGTTTCAGCCATTTGTGTCACTTTTCACAGCGGCTTAAAATAGGATAGTTCAACAACATTGTAAAGGCTTAAGCCCAAATAATTTATAAAACTACAAACACAATTTCAAGCATTTTTGCATCATGCTATCGAGGTTACAACAAAAATGGGGGGTTAACGGCTGGCAATTAGTGGCAATTTTAACCACTTTCGCCTTGGGTGGTAGCTGTTGTGGTTACTTAGGCCGCCAAGTACTTACCCTAACTGGTGTAGAAAACGCATTTATTAAGTGGCCATTGTACTTCGTTTTAGTAACACTGCTTTGGCCATTGTGCGTACTAGTTGTAAGCATACCATTCGGACAATTCTCTTTTTTTGTCAAGTATCTCAAAAAAATGTTTGCCCGTTTAAGTGGCAAAAAAGCATCTTAATATGCGATTAGCCATTTTCGCCAGCGGCAACGGCAGCAATGCACAAGCCATTATTAACCATTTTAAAGGTAACCTTACGGTAAATG
>DMPB01000177.1:56706-64475 GCA_003456175.1 Chitinophagaceae bacterium
CAAGGCGATGCCTATGTACCTGCATTACAAGCACACGGTATCGATTTTATTGTGCTTGCCGGATTTTTATGGAAGGTGCCACCGGCACTTATTGCAGCATATCCTAACCGCATCATCAACATACATCCGGCATTACTACCAAAATATGGCGGAAAGGGCATGTATGGCCACCATGTACATGCTGCTGTTATTGCGAATGGCGAAACCACTTCGGGCATTACCATTCATTATGTAGATGAGCAGTACGACCATGGTGCTACCATTTTTCAAGCTACTTGCGAGGTACTACCAAGCGATACGCCCGATACATTAGCTGCACGTATTCATCAACTTGAGCATCAATTTTTCCCGAGTATTATTGAGCAGGTAGTTACCACTCTAGGGTAACGGTAACATTGTGTTTAGTATGCTTCAACGTTACCACGTATCTTGCTTATCATGCGTTATTGGCTTTTAACATGGTACCTACTAGTAGGTTGTACCCTTGCAACTTGGGCACAACCGCAGTTTTATTTGTATCAAGATACTTCGTTACAAGCCAATGCAACAACAGTTTGGAATAAGCATGAACAAGGTTACAGTACTAAGCTTGCTAAAAATTACATCAATCTTGGATTTACAAAAGCAATCGTATGGCTTATTGTAATTCCCGATACCACACAACCTATACACGAACCTGTACTACAACTTGGCGATCCGCATTTAAATAGAATCTTCATTTACCGTAAGGTAGAAAATGAAACACCATTGGTTCATGTTACTGGCGATTACTATCGGTTTTCGCAGCGGCCTATAGCAACAACGCATACCACCTTTCCGATAAAAGGATCGGCTCCGATGCTGGTTCGTATTAACAAACGCAACGAGCACATTACCCTTTATTTTAGAATTACGAGTTACCACGAAGCAGTACAATCTGATAGTAACCAAACTGCGGTGTATGCCTTTTTTGGTGGTATTATTATGCTGATGTTGGTATTTGGCGTGTATTTATTTGCGATGCAGCGGCAACGTGTGTACTTGTTTTTTGTGCTTTATGCCTTAAATGGTTATTTATGGGTACTCACCGATGTAGGAATTGGGTTTCAGTATTTATGGCCCGATTGGCCGTGGTTTGCCAGTAGAGCACGTCCTGTAATGGTTGTACTGGCTGCCATGCTATTTACACTATACCTCACCAAATTTATCAGGGCTCAGTTAGCTCCTTGGCTGCAACGTACGGTACTGATCGTTCGCTATCTATTGGCATTAATGGCTGCTATTGCTTTGTTTTTTCCATATGCATGGAATGATAATTGGATGTGGCAAGGTTTTTTAATTGCGTTACCGCTACTAACGATTTGTTCTTTGCTAGCAGGGGTAGCTTTATTGATTGTTGAAATCAGAAAGAGCAATAGACTTGCCACGTTTTTTTTGTTGGCACATGCACCCACCTTTGCCAGCAGCTTGCTTACTGCTATTTTTTCAGAAGGCAGCTTTTTCGACACCAATGTTTTCATCGTTAGGTATAGCTTGCTAATTGGTTGTACGTTACAAATGTTTTTGCTTACGCTACTACAAGCATACATTTTTATCAAAGATCAGCAAGCAAAGCAAGATTTAGAACTACAAATAAACTTACAGCAGCGAGAAAACACAAAGAAGTTACTGAGTGTACTACAACAAGAACGCCTGCGTATTGCCGATCAACTTCATGATATAGCAGGTTCGCTATTATCGGCTGCTAAGCTCAATTTCGCTAGCTATAAAATGCAAGTAGATGCAGCTAACAACACTATAGATAGTATGCATTTTAACCAAGGGCTCGATGCTTTAGAAGCTGCAAGTACAACGGTACGAACGGTAAGCCATGCCTTGAGTCCGGTAATGTTGGAACAAGTAGGTTTTAAAACTGCTATTGAAAAAGCTGTTGCGCTGTTTAATGCGAACCATAATACCAGATTTACAACTGTAATTGTCGGTTGTACCGTGTACCAAGAAGCTTTAAGAGAGTACTACAGTTTTCTATACAATATTGTATTTGAACTATTGAACAATGAAGTAAAACATGCGAAGGCACAACATGTATTACTACAAGTTATTGAACTAGAAGATGGCTTTTCAATTGTACTTGAAGATGATGGTATTGGTTTTGAATATCACCCAACAGCAACACAACCAACCAACACACTTGGGCTTGCTGGCATTCAATTTAAAGTACAACACTTTGGCGGTGTTATACAAATTGAGCGTAATTCGCCAAAAGGCGTTATTATTACTTTGGAAATACCCCTACCACCAGTATGATATATACCATTGTTTTAGCCGACGATCACTCGGTGCTACTGCAAGGTTTGTTAACAGTAATTCATCAGATACCAAATACCGATGTTGTAGCTATAGCTACTAATGGATTAGAAGCAATTGATAAAGTAGCATCTTTTAAACCACACCTGCTCATACTCGACCTGAATATGCCTAGTATGGATGGTTTAAAATGCTTGTTACGCGTTAAAACCGAGTACCCGAAAACCAAAGTACTTATTTTCACCAATTACTACGAAACCGCTCTGATTGACGAAGTTCGCCGCTTGGGTGCCGATGGCTTTTTATTGAAAGATGCTAGTGCCGAAACCATTCAAGCTGCAATTACCGATGTGTTGAATGGTATACCATACTACCCGAACAAAACGCTAAAAAATGGGGTAGCCGATACCCTTGAAACCGACTCTTATTTCTTTGATGATTTTCTCAAAAAATTTCAACTTACCAAGCGAGAAGTAGATATTATCAGGCTCATTTGTAAGGAAATGAACACTAAAGAAATTGCACATGAACTTAACTTAAGTGAACTTACCATCAGTACGCATCGTAAAAATATTTTCCGCAAACTTGAAATAAAAAATATGGCCGGCTTAGTAACTTTCGCTAAAGAACATCAACTTTTCTAGAGCACTTTTTGCATATACACTACCTCTTGTAATGGGTTGTGGTAATAGGGGGTAGTAACAGTAAACCCAAATTGCTGATACAGTTGTATTGCCGGCTGCAAGCGTTCTAAGGTATCGAGTACCATTGTATGGTAATGAGCAGTTTTGGCCATGGTTAATAATTGAGCCACAAGTGCTTCGCCTATACCTAACTTTCTGTGTGTGGGTAATACAAACAAGCGTTTCATTTCACAAGTGTATAATCCGGCTTCTGGTAATGGCTGAAAGGCAATACAACCAACTGGTTCGTTGTTCCAACGAGCTAACAGTAACGCACCTGTTGGCGGTGCATATTTTTTTAAAGGATTTTCTAACTCGGTGTCAAATTGCTGAAAGCA
Source organism: Chitinophagaceae bacterium (assembly GCA_003456175.1). Taxonomy (GTDB): domain Bacteria; phylum Bacteroidota; class Bacteroidia; order Chitinophagales; family Chitinophagaceae; genus UBA10646. The sequence continues at coordinate 60,014 of DMPB01000177.1, forward strand.
CAAATCGGCATTGAGTTCTAATAAATAGGCTTTAAACAAGGCTCTTACTTGTGCTAAGGCTGCTCCTTCCGTAGTTACTACTTCAATACTTAATGGTGCTTGCATAGTACAAAGCTAATTGCGTTGGCAAATACACATTTACGTAAGTACAAAAAAACCGCAACAACAGTTGCGGCATATATTAGAATTTAGTTTCAATAATATAAGGTAGCATTTTTCGCCATGTTGGCCAGTCGTGGGTTACATCGGCACCCCAAATATCTAAATCGTGCCAAATACCTTTATCCCAAAGTACCTGACTGAAACGCTTGTTTGCTTCCGGATCTTCGTAAGCGCCACTGCCCGTGTAAAGATGTATGTGGTGGCTTGCTTTTATTTTATTTAGATACCATTCGTTACTAAGATTAGGAACATAATGGTAAGGACTATTAAAATATACTTGCTCATCCCAAAAGCCTTTGGTGTACTCCGACAAATCGTACACACCACTCATACTAATAGCACCATTAATAATATCGGGGCGCTTCAAGAAAAGATTCATGGCATGTAAGGCGCCAAAACTAGCACCACAAGTATATACAAAAGTATCGCCACTAGTGTTATTGCGTATGTAAGGCAACACTTCTTCAAATACATATTGATTGAACTGATTATGGCGAATAGCTTTATGCTGTGGTAACATTTCGTTATTCAGCCAACTTTCTTTGTTAATACTATCAATACTGAACACCTTCATTTTACCAGCATTAATGTAAGGTGCCAACGCATTCATCAAGTGAAAGCGTTCATATTCTTCAAAATCGGCGGCGGCTGTAGGTATCATTAATAGAGCAAATCCGTAATGGCCATAAGTTGCAATGGGCATTTCTTTTTGCAAACTCGGGCTGTACCAACTGGTTACGTGTTTGTGCATAAGCATGGGTATAGGTAATAATTAAAAACTAGGCGGATTAAATGCAGGCGTTACCTGAATTTGCGGTTTTTCGCCCAGCGGTGTGATAAATATAAGGTTATTTGTAACTACTTCGTTCGGTTTCAATGCAAAGCCAATCTGCACTCTGATATCTTGTGTTTTTTCTTTACCATCGGTACAATCTTTAATACGTGCTCTGCCTGTTGTATAAAAAGGCATGGCATTTACGGTACCACTCTTACTTGTTAATCGGGCACCTGTAGCATTCACACAATCAAATCGGGCAATGTCATCGTTAGCAGTAGCGTTCGTACCAAATAAACTACGCTGTTGATACAAAAACATACGCATACAATTGGTATTGTTTTTAGCATATAAGGTAACCTCATAACGACTGTAATTATTACCACTCACCTCACGAGTACTTACATTACGTATGGTGTAGCCATATGTGATACCATCAATACTAATAGGTAATGAGTCTGATACAATAGTAGTAGCTTGTGCATGCACTGAAACATACAAAAGCAACAATGTAATGAGGCTAAGTATTGATTTCATGTAGAAGTAACGGTTATAATGGTTTAAAAGGGTACCTTACGGTAAATGATAATGCAATTGGCATTTAAGCTTTAATACAATGCTTCTCAATTTCGTTCCATAAATCGCGGTAGCATTGTGCCGCATAGCTAGTATTAGCATACTCGAATAATGCTTGTTGATGCACGCCCATTTTTTCAATATCACTCAAGTATGGAATATAGCTTTTAAAGAAAATCTTTTGCTTGTAAAACTGTTGCATTACCTCGTGATGCAAATTTTTGCGATGATCTACCATGCTAAAAAAACACTTGATGCGATTTGTATCGTAACCTTGCTCTTCAAAATAAGAAATTACCATTTCGTAACTACGAATACTTAGTGTTGTAGGAATGTTCGGCATTAGCACCCAATCGGCAGCAGTGAAAATGTTATCGTGTAGTAATGAGATACCTGGCGGTGCATCGAGTATTACAATATCGTAATTCGTAACTTGTTGTAGTAATTGCTTGACACGCTTTTTGCTTTGCTTAGTAGTATCGAGTATAATATCGGCTTGGCGGGCACTCATATCGGCAGGTACTACGTCTATATTCACAAAAGCGGTGGGTTGAATAACGTCTGTTAGTACAATATCTTGTTGTAGTAATTTCTTCGCGGCATTTTTTACCGTAAGGCCATTGGTTTGGAAATAAAAGCTGCTACTCCCTTGCGGATCTAAATCCCATAACAATACTTTGTAGCCAGCTGCCGCGGCCAAGTAAGAGAGGTTAACGGCACTAGCTGTTTTGCCAACACCGCCTTTTAAGTTGTAAAATGCAATTACCTTCATTACCAATAGCTTAAAGCTATGAAGTTACGAGGTTGTTATTAGTAATGCAACTGCCTAATGGCCTGAGTTAGTTACTTCTACGGCATTTTCTAGGATGTAATAAAACTGCTTGTAATCAGATCTATTCAGTTTTAGCTTACCCGAGAATGTTTTGTATTGATCTGTTTTGTATGCCTTTCCGGGCGTTTTAAAATAGATAGTCATTACAGAGGCGGGGCCAGCCTTTCCGCAGAAAAAGCATGCTGCGAAGGGGTTGGCAGATAGTGCTATGAACTTATTGTTTCTATCGATGGGTACAACGTAGCCTTCCACTTGTACTTCTGTTCCATTTAGCTTTTCAAGTGTAGGCGGAAATTTTGGAAACAACATATGTAAGTTCATTTCGGGTACCCATTTTTTTTCAAAATCAACTTCTTGTAAGGCCGACCAGCTAATAGTTTTGGTAGGTTGTGTTGTAAATGCGGTAAGTAGCAGCAGTAGCAATGGTAAGACGATTCGGTTACTCCATTTTGATTTATGCATGATGCAGGGTTTTTGTTACTTGTATACGATATACTTGAATGGCTGGTATTATTGCTGCTAACGTGGCTATGAACATAGATGACGCAATAAGCCAACACTCGCTTGAGTGTAAGTGAGGTATGGTAATGCTTAACTGATAGTTATCGACGGTGTAATTGTGTACTGCTAGTAGTATACCTCGACTAAATAAAAGCGCTAATAACGAGCCAATGAGGCTTAATAGCAATGCTTCGCCTATAATAGTTGCCATGAGTTGCCAACGGCTCGCTGCCATTAATCGCATAATTGCTAACTCGTATTTGCGTTGTTACATACGTAAGTACAAACCAATGAATATGCTTAATCCGGCAATTACAACGATTGCATTACGCGTTTTTGCTCGCCAACACTTGAGGTAGCTGGCAGTTTGTACAAGCAATCGTGTATACCCAATTGTTGACACACATGCATTGTATATGCATGATCCTACGGCTTGGTAGCCAAATAACAACTCATTTTTAAGTTATCGTACACAGATAGCGATGCAATAAAATGGTGTTGTTGCAATACAATACCAATGTATTGTGCCCTTACCTTATCTAAAAACCGAGCAGATTGTTGCTGTAATGCTATACCATTAATTATTAAGCTACCTTCAAAACCTACGAGCAAACCAGCAATAATATGCAGCAGTGTTGTTTTACCTGCACCGCTGGCACCAGTAATAAGTAAGCTACTGGCTGGCGAGCAATTGAAACTAGGATACTCAAAACGCCGCTGTGTATTCGCATATTGGTATGCGATATTAGAAGCTATTATCATTAGACATTATTTTGCAACAATGTTGCAAAATAATGTCTAAATTTGCAATTCTATGATTCCGGCAAAAAATACCGTACGCTCTTGGAGCGACATTATTGCAATGCTAGCTTCTTTAGCTTGCGCTATACATTGTGTAGCACTTCCGCTACTTTTTTCAACAGTGCCATTTTTAGGTATAAAAATACTTGAAAATATATGGCTAGAATTAGCTACCATCATTGTAAGCATTACTATTGGTGGCATTGCCATGTATAAAGGCGTAACCCAATACCACCGTCAAAAATGGGTAGTAATACTGTTTATTTCAGGCATTAGTAGCATGCTACTCGGCAATATGATTTCTAATGAAGTAACAGAACCATGGCTAAAACATATAGGTGCCATGGCACTTATCATTGCCCATGTATACAATTACAAAAAAAGCAAGCACTGTCATATATGCAACCAACCAAAAAGCACTACCGATGATTCCTTATAGCTACGAAACATGGAAATATTGTATTGAGGTAGATTGTAACATTACCCTCACCACATGCTTCTTAGAAGAGCGTATTCAGGCATTAAGCGATACATCACTTAAAGCAACGCAAGAATTTATAGACAAATACGGCGAAACACATCACCTACAAACCATCACATGGTTTATGCAAGCACTTCAAAACACACGTTAATGTCGAAAAAAAATCAGCTCTACACATTGCTTTTTATAACCTGTAGTTTAACATTAGCAAGCAGTTGTGGGTGCAGCTCAAAAATCTCCAACAATGGCAAGCACAAACAATACGATTTGTAGTAGTGCCTTAATTACCTTACGGTAAATGCCTAAACACGATACTTAACACATAATTATGCAG
>DMPB01000152.1:0-1058 GCA_003456175.1 Chitinophagaceae bacterium
AAAAATACCAAGCTACTACCTAACGAGGTTACTCCCCAAGTAAATAAACCGCCTAATAATGCTGCCCAAACAGGTGTTAGTGTATTAAAATATTGAACAATGGCTTCCATATACTAGATAGTTACAAATAAAGTTTGTGCAAGTTGTTGACTAATATTCAAGTGTTTGCCACCGTTAATTTCAACATCCATAGAGTTGTCAAACGCAAAGCGTTCAACTACTTTAAGCGAAGTGCCTATGAGAATGTTTTTAGTTTTCAGCATCTCTAACAAAGCCGTGCTTTGGCTACCAACGCTACTAACAGTAACGGTGTGTTGGAGTGGCGCATCGGTAAGGTTGATTTGTTTCAATAGTACCATCTTGCCATTAATATCAGGAATAGGATCGCCGTGAGGGTCAAATTTTGGGTAACCTAAAAAAGCATCTAATCTATCCACCAAAAGCGTACTAGTAATATGCTCAAGTTCTTCTGCAACAGCATGTACTTCATCCCAGCCAAATTGCAAATGCTCCACTAAAAAAAACTCCCAAAGTCGGTGCTTTCTAATGATGGCAAGTGCTGTACCTAATCCCGCCTCACTTAACGTGAAACCCATGTAAGGCTCATAATCAACCAATTTCTTTTGGCTTAGTTTCTTCAACATATCTGTTACAGAAGCAGCTTTTGTATGCAAGCTAGCTGCCAAATCGTTGGTACTAACCTTGTCGTGTGTTTGCTGTAAATGGTAAATAGCCTTAAGGTAGTTTTCTTCTGTAATCGAAAGTTGAAGTGCCACTAATTTTATTTTTAGGCAAATCTAAATCTCGAGATTTATAAATCAAAAATTACCCTTGCGGTAAAAAAAATCGCAACTATGATTGCAATACCTATTTTAGCCATTCATATTCTCATATGCAACCTATTATTTGTAGATACTTAGTTATACTATGTAGTTTGATGTTATTTGCCTGCGGAGGCGATGCTCCAAAGCAATCGCTACAAGGCGATGCACCAGTTAAACGCAACGAGTTTATGCAGGCATTTCCCAACATTAAACTGCCTTACATACTCCAAGATA
>DMPB01000152.1:1269-5533 GCA_003456175.1 Chitinophagaceae bacterium
AAGATACATCCATGGCTCGCAGAATGGACACGCTTACCATTGGTTATAAAGCCTTTATTCAATTTGTACCCGATTCAGTTGCACAAGCGTTAGGCTATACTGCTAATGGAAAATGGTCTGTGCATCCATTGGGTAGAATTGAAAAGGGAAAAGAAACCTATTTATTAGGCGTAGCAAAACAAGGTGATAAAAAATTAACCGCATTCATACTATATTTCAATGAACAGCAAAAATTTGCTGATTGGCAGCAACTATTAGATAACACAGGTAAAGATGGTTATAAACAAAGCCTTACGGTAAATAAAGAGCCAACATTTACGCAAGTAAGAGAAAAGAAAATTAGTAGTAGTGAAACTGCATTCACACGTAACAGTTTCGCAGTGTTAACACAAAATGGTTTTTCGCTTATTATGCAAGAAACCAATGAAGATAAAGCAAGAGCAGCTACTATTGTAAATCCGATTGATACCTTACCGCAAACATATTCGCTAAGTGGCGACTATACGAAAGAGGGTAAGTTTTTGCTAAGCTTACGCGATGGTGCTAATGAAAACGATTATCGCTTGTTCTACTATTTTGAAAAAAATGCCGATTGCAAAGGTGAAATTAAAGGAAACATTAAGCTTGTAAGTCCTAAAAAAGCGGTGTACCAAAAAAGCGGAGACCCTTGTGTGATTGAGTTTTCCTTTGCAGGAAGCGAAGTGAAAGTGAAAGAACAAGGTAACTGTGGGAACTACCGAGGCATAAAATGTCAAATTAACGATACTTACCGCAAAAAGAAATCATCTGTTGGAAATAAGGGTAATAGCGGTTCAACACGTAAAAAATCATAGTTTATCTCCCGATTAAAATGTAGCTGTCCCACGTTAATCGTACAACTATAGATGATTTAATGTGTAAAAAATACATTTTGGATAAAGTCTACTATATTGCACACTATTGAAAACTGAAATCTGCGTTTATGAACTTTAGAAATTTTCAGGTTCCTTTTGCTATTGACGAGCGTTACAAGAAAAAAGTAGCCTACTTCTCAATGGAATTTGCTGTTCACCAGCCACTAAAAATATACAGTGGTGGCTTAGGCTTTTTGGCCGGAAGCCACATGCGTAGCGCTTACGAGTTACGCCAAAACTTAATAGGTATTGGTATCTTATGGAAATATGGTTATTACGACCAAGCCCGTAACCAAGATCAAACCCTACAAGTGGGTTGGATGGAAAAAATTTACAGCTTCTTAGAAGATACTGGTATTAAATTCCAAATTCTGGTACACGACCATCCGGTATGGGTTAAAGCGTTGTATTTGAACCCCGAAACGTTCAAAACAGCCCCCATGTTCTTGTTAACAACCGACTTACCAGAGAACGATTATGTAAGTCAAACCATTACGCACCGCCTGTACGATGCGAATGTGAGCACCAAAATTGCTCAATTCATTTTGTTAGGTGTTGGTGGTGCTAAGTTGATTGACGAACTTAATTACAACCCCGATCTTTACCATTTGAACGAAGCCCATGGTATTTCATCGGCTTTTTACTTATTAAACAAGTTCAAGAGTGTTGATATGGTGCGTAAGCACCTTGTGTTCACTACACACACACCTGAAGAGGCTGGTAATGAAAAGCACGATATTTATTTGTGCCATAAAATGAGTTATTTCTGCGGCCTAACACTCGATGAGGTTCGCCGTGTAACAGGCACTGAAGACGATCAATTTAACCATAGCCTTGCAGCATTGCGTTTTGCTCGCTTGAGTAATGGTGTATCTGCACTACATGGCGATGTTAGCCGTCGTATGTGGGGTAAGTACAATAACATTTGTCCCATTATTTCTATCACCAATGCTCAAAACTGGAAGTATTGGGCCGATAAGCAGTTATATACTGCAATGGAAAATAAAGACAATGATAAGTTCGACGATAGAAAGCAATACCTCAAAAAACGTGCTTTCGAAATCGTTGCCGATCAAACAGGTAAGCTTTTCGATCCTAACGTGTTAACCATTGTTTGGGCTCGCCGTTTTGCAGGCTATAAGCGTGCCGACTTATTAACCTGGGAGCGTGAACGTTTCGATGCATTAATGCGTAATACCAAGTACCCAGTTCAAATCATTTGGGCTGGTAAGCCTTATCCGGTAGATTATCCGGCTATTAGCCAGTTCAACAACTTAGTACAAATCAGTAAAGAGTACGATAACATGGCTGTTGTAATTGGTTACGAACTTACCTTGAGTAAGCGTATGAAACAAGCCGCCGATGTATGGCTCAACAACCCTCGTGTACCACGTGAAGCTAGTGGTACCAGTGGTATGACGGCCGCTATGAATGGTGCTGTTAACTTTAGTACCAACGATGGTTGGATACCTGAGTTCATTAACCATGCCAATAACGGATTTGTAGTACCAATGGCCGATTACGAAAATATGACGGTGCATGATCAAGACGATTATGATTTAAACCATATCTACGATATTCTCGAAAAGCAAATCATGCCATTGTATTACGAAGGCAAAGACACTTGGAGAGATATTGTTAAAAATGGAATGCGTGATGTTCGCTTCCAATTCGATAGTAATCGAATGGCACACGAGTATTACGAGTTACTATACAAATAATCATTTACACGTAAGTGTATGCTTTATTCCGAAAGGGCAGCCATGGCTGCCCTTTTGTAGTTAACAAGCTTTTAAACATGGTTTCAGTACATTGTGGCATGAAGTGGTTCTTAATTTTTATAGTAACATACCTTACTGTAAATGTTGTAGCGGCGCAACAGCAATACAATAAACGATCCGTTGAATTGTATGAGCAAGCTTTATTGCTTGTTCGAGATGATGCTTTCAGGCAATCAATTCCTACACTGCAAGCTTCTATTAAAGCTGATACAACGTATTACGAACCTTACCTTACACTAGCAGGTGTGTATGGCGAATTAAAAGTGTACGATAGTGCCGTTTTATGGTTCGAAAAAGTAATGGCTTTTGATACTACACATACTGGCTTTTTTTATTTGCCTTATTCCATCAACCTTGCAGGCTTGGGTAAGTTTAAAGAAGCGTTAACTGCGGTAAATAAGTTTTTAGAACAACCCAAATTAAGTGAAAGAAGCAGGCAAAGTGGCTTAGCTCGCAAAGCTAATTTCGAATTTGCAGTAGCTATGCAACAGCAACATGCAGCAATCAAATTCGCCCCAATCAACTTAGGCGATAGTATCAATAGTATTTATAGCGAATATTATCCGAGTATCACACTCGATGATAGTTTGTTTGTATTTACACGACGTGCTCAAGGCGTTCGTGAAAATTTTATGAGTAGCGTACTTACACCTGAGCAACATACTTATGGTAAGGCGGGTGTGATAGATGGTAGTATTAATGAAGAGCCAAGTAAGGGTGCTATTAATATTTCTCAAGATGGCGAATGGTTGGTATTTGCTGGCAATTTTGGGCATAAAGGATATGGTAATTTTGATATTTATATGTCGCAATTCACTCCAACAGGGTGGAGCGAAGCATTTAATCTTGGTCCGCAAGTGAATACCGATTTCTATGAAAGTGGCCCAACATTAAGTCCTGATAAAATGGCTTTATACTTCGTAAGCGATAGGCCTGGTGGCTATGGCGGTAAAGATATTTACGTAAGTTACCGCAAGGCAAATGGCAGTTGGAGCGAAGCACAAAACTTAGGTGCCGCAATTAACACAGCTGGCGATGAATTAGCTCCAATGATGCATGCCGATGGACAAACACTCTTCTTTTGCAGTAACGGCTTGCCGGGTTATGGTAATATGGATTTGTTTTTGGTAAGAAAAGATACGAGTGGGCAGTGGACGGAGCCACAAAACCTTGGATACCCTATTAATACCATCGATCACGAAGGGAGTATTTTCGTAGCTGGTAATGGTAAAGATGCTTACTATGCTAGCGATAGAGCCGATAGCAGAGGCGGGCTCGATATTTATCGGTTTGAATTACCTGAGCACTTACGCCCTGCAAGAACATTATATACCAAAGGTTTTGTAAAAGATGCAATAACAAAAAAAGGATTACCTAGCAGGGTTGTACTCATTAACCAGCAAACACGTAAAGTAATTAGTAGCGTACAAACCGATGAAGAAGGATATTACTTTGTAACCTTGCCTGTTGGTACTAATTATCAAGTGAGTGTTCGCAGAAAAGGCTACTGGTTTTATACCAAACCTTTATTGTATGCTCAAGGAAAAGCCGACACTAGCTTTTTTGAAAACATTTATCTGAGACCAATTA
>DMPB01000152.1:5727-6942 GCA_003456175.1 Chitinophagaceae bacterium
GAGACCAATTACATTAGGTAGCAAACTGATAGTTGATAATATTTTGTTCGATAATAATCAGGTGAAATTAACCACTGAAAGTATTTTAGCCTTAGATCAAGTATGGCAGCTACTGAACGAAAATCCTACTTTATCATTACAAATTAATGGTTATACCGATAGTGTTGGTAATAAAAAAGCCAATTTGCTTTTAAGTGAGCAGCGAGCTAGGGCTGTGGTATCTTATTTAGTACGAAAGGGTATAGTTCCTGAAAGGTTGCGTGCCAAAGGGTTGGGCGATACCATGCCAATTGCCCCTAATACTACAGAAAAAGGAAGGGCTTTGAACCGAAGAACAGAATTAGAAGTTATTGGTATGTAATTATGTATTAATATCGTAGCTATGTTTTAGCTATGTATTACGATATTGCATTAACCTTAGTAGAAGGTATAGGAACCATTCTAGCCAGCAACCTAACCGAACATTTTGGTACAGCCGAAGCGGTATTTAAAGCCGATACTCATGTAATTGCCGAAGTGCCACAAGTTGGCAACAGCAAGGCCGAAGCCATTAAAGCATTTGCCGATTGGGATTTGGTTGATACCATTATACAGCATGCAGCACAGCATAATATTCAAATACTCACCAAAGCACATGCACAGTATCCAGAAAAATTATTGCACTGTTACGATGCTCCAACAGTGCTTTACTATCAAGGTAATCTCAATGCTTTAAATGCTTTAAAAAGTGTTAGCATCATTGGTACACGCACGCCAACCGAATATGGAAAATGGGCCACAGAAAAATTAGTGGCAACGTTAAAAAATCATCAAGCTACGGTGTTTAGTGGTATGGCTTTTGGTATCGATGCTGCGGCACACGAACAAGCATTACAACAGCAATTACCAACCATTGGCGTAGTTGCGCATGGGCTACATACTATTTATCCGCACCAACACAAAACATTAGCTACAAAAATGCTCGATGCTGGCGGCGGACTACTTACCGAGTTTGATATTTTCACAAAACCCGATAAGCACAACTTTCCGCGTCGCAACCGTATTGTTGCTGCCATAGCCGATGCACTTGTGGTTGTTGAAACGGCAGCAAGAGGCGGCAGTATGATTACTGCCGAACTTGCAAGTAATTACGGCAGAGAAGTGTTCGCTGTACCTGGCCGCTGGAACGATAAAAAAAGCGAAGGATGCTTATATCTTATACAACATAATAAGGCC
>DMPB01000152.1:7186-8873 GCA_003456175.1 Chitinophagaceae bacterium
ACATAATAAGGCCACAGTATTACCTATTCCTGAACAGCTTACCAATTTGTTAGGCTGGCAGCGCAAAAAAACTACACCTCAGCAACAGGCACTGCCTATTGACTTATCTGAAACGGAAGCCGCCGTTTTACAAACACTGCAATACGAAACAGCAACACATATTGATGAGTTACTGCTTATGGTACAACGCAGTAGTAGCGATGTTGCCGCTGCGTTATTATCGTTGGAGTTAATGGGCTTAATAGCTGCTAAACCTGGTAAGTTATTTGTGAGAATATAGTTTCATTTACCGTAAGGTTAAGCATGCCTTACGGCAAATGTTAACGCAATTACTAACCATGTTATGAGGGTATTTCTGGTGTTTTTAAAGCTGCATGTAGCGATAAACCTTTCGTATGAATAGCATCATATATTTTCGACATGAGCCAACCTAAAAAGCAACCGAGTAAGCCACCAGCCAATACATCGAGCGGGTAGTGAACACCAACGTACACCTGCCCATAACAAATAGTAGCAGCCCATGCGAAAAACAACCATCCCCACTTGCCTATAAATGGCTTTAAGGTAACAAATATGAACATGGCAGCACCAAAGTGGTTCGTAGCATGGCTCGATGTAAAGCTAAAACTACTTGGACACCGATTAATAAGTAGCCGTGCTTGTGTTGCCAAAAACGGATCGTTACAAGGGCGTACTCGCATAAAATAATCTTTAAAAAACCAACTACTCACCAAATCGGTAAGCGATGCGGTGGCAATTAAAAAAATAATCCAACCCACACTCCGCCATCCAAAGTTGATGATCATGAATACTAGTAAAAAAACATACAGCGGAATCCAAGTATTGGCATCTCGCCACCATGGTAGTATATTGTCGAGCCAGTTGTTGGTAAGCACTGTATTCAAAAGCATGAATAAATCCTGATCGGCATGAATCAGTGTTTGTAACCAACCTGGCATGGTGTTTAGAAAGTAAAGCATATGCTAAATAATGATTGCAACCACGTTGAAAATAATAGATTTGCCTAATGATGCTGTTTTCGAAAATGCCACGCTACTTACAGTTTATTGTTTCTACGCTTGCTATTATGTTGGCAATAATGCTATTGTTTAGAGTAGCATTTATAGTAGTATACGAACCTGTAAATACGCATTGGTACGAACTTTTTGATGCAATGCTACTTGGCTTTCGTTATGATGCTCGTATGGCTTGCATTATTGGTTTGTTATTATTTTTATTGGCGAATATAAAGCCCTTGCACCCGCTCGATGCAAAACTTGGTGCTAAAATTATACATGTATTACTTTGGTTGGTGAGCATTACAATGGTTTTGTTTTATGTGATCGACTTTGCCAATTATGCTTACTTGGGTCAAAGAGTTACTGCTAGCCTATTAAATTATGCCGATGATGCTGCAATTAGTGCAAGTATGGTTTGGCAAACCTATCCTGTTGTGTCGTTGCTTGTAGGCATGTTGATTTTGGTGTGGCTCATTCGTTGGTGGTTCGTAAAAAATTACGATCGTTGTTTGGCTATCCCTAAAACGGCTACAAAAACACAGCGTATCGTAAGTAGCATTGTAGCATTTTTATTAATGGGTTGGGCGGTTTTTGGTAGTGCAAATCAGTATCCTTTACGCTGGAGCGATGCTTTTTCGTTTGGTAACGATTATAAGGCAAGTGTTGCC
>DMPB01000152.1:9145-10532 GCA_003456175.1 Chitinophagaceae bacterium
TTTGCTACACTTAAGTATCGTAAGGAGGGTTTTGATGCACAAAAAGTGAAACAACTGATGCCATATATGGCGTATTGGTTGGGTTTAGATAGCAATCAGGTACAACAATCGGGCAGCATTTACCGTAAGGAAAAGGCTATTGATAGCCTAGCTGTAAGTAAGCCCAATGTGGTAATTGTTATTTGCGAAAGTTTTAGTGCGTATAAAAGTTCTGCGTTTGGTAATGCCTTACAAACAACGCCTTTTTTTGATAGTTTGAGCAACCATGGTTTGTTGTTTACAAAATGCTTTACCCCAGCCTATGGCACGGCAAGAGGTGTTTGGGCTACCCTTACAGGCGTGCCCGATGTACAATTAAATAAAACGGCAAGCCGTAATCCGGCAGCAGTAAGCCAGCATACCATTATCAACGATTTTAAAGGATATCAGAAATATTATTTCTTAGGTGGTAGTACAAGTTGGGCTAACATAAGAGGTGTATTAACCAACAATATCGATAGCTTACACTTATACGAAGAGGGTGATTATAAAAGCAAGCGTATTGATGTATGGGGTATTAGCGATAAAAATTTGTTTTTAGAAGCCAATGGTGTATTGGCTAAAGAACAGCAGCCTTTTGTTGCTATCATACAAACAGCCGATAACCACAGGCCCTATACAATTCCGGAAGAAGATAAACCATTCATTCATTTTCGGAATGTTAGCAGCGATTCGTTGCAGCGTTGGGGTTTTGAAAGTATGGAAGAGCTGAATGCGTTTTTGTATACCGATTACTGTTATCGAAAGTTTATTGAGGCAGCTCAGAAAGAAACTTATTTCAAGAATACCATCTTTATGTTTATTGGTGATCATGGTATTAAAGGCAATGCGAATGCTACTATGCCTGCTGCTTTTACAACGCAAGGACTTACTAATATGCATGTGCCTTGGTTGGTATATGCACCTGGTAGGGTAGCGCCACAAAAGTTTGATCGTTTAGTATCGCAGGTTGATGTGTTGCCTACGGCAGCATCACTTGCAGGGGTAGCCTATAACAATACTACCCTTGGGCGTAATGTTTTAGCTGCTAACTATAACAATCCGGCTGCTTTTTATTTCGATGTTGAAACTAAACGTATTGGTGTACAATACGATTCGCTTTTGTACACGAAAAACATCACTAACAAAGGGAATAAACAGGTAATTATAACCAACGTTAAAAGTAATGCGCCAGTTCAAGTAAGCACTGCACAAACACAGCATTTAAACCAACTTACCGATGCTTATTACGAGTTAGCTCGGTACCTCATTTTAAACAATAAAAAGCGTTAGGTTATTGTTTTGTAGCCACAATAATCAGTCGTTCGCTATGTTGGCTATCGTAATAGCCTAATTGGTAATTACCAAA
>DMPB01000149.1:0-406 GCA_003456175.1 Chitinophagaceae bacterium
CATAATACCTTACGGTAAATGAAACAACACAAACTTTTATTGGCTTCTTTTTTAAGCTTAGTTATATGTTTTACGAGTTGCAAAAGCAAGTATTACACCTTAGCCCAACAACCGCAGTACACTATTGATAAGGCAGCTATTGCAGATTATAGCGACGTATATTATTGGGCAGCACACCCCGCAAAGTGGGATCCATCAGATAGTGTACCACAACCACTACGTGCTAGTTATACAAGAGACACTAGCGTTGATGTATTTTTTATTCACCCAACTACCTATATAGACAAAAAGCAAGCAATGGGTAGCAATGGCGCTGTGAACAATGCTTACCTCAATGCTAAAACAGATTACAGCAGCATGCTCAATCAGGCAAGTGTGTTTAACAGGTTTGACGTATATGCACCCC
>DMPB01000149.1:580-2815 GCA_003456175.1 Chitinophagaceae bacterium
GCTAAAACAGATTACAGTACTATTTTGTATCAGGCCAGCATTTTCAACGTAGCAAATGTGTATGCCCCGCGCTATGCACAAGCCGAAATTGGCAACTACTATACTACCGATACTGCCGCCGCCATTAAGGCATTTGCAACCGCCTATGCCGATGTTGCAAGGGCTTTCGAGTATTACCTACAACATTTTAATCATGGTAAGCCGTTTATTATTGCTAGTCATAGCCAGGGTACAACGCATGCCATTCGCCTTTTACAAGAATATATAGAAGGCAAGCCTTTACAGGCAAAAATGATTGCCGCTTATATGGTTGGTATTCCGGTACCAGTAGCAGCATATCGCCAATTAAAAGCCTGTGAGCAACCGCAAGAAACTGGTTGTATCTGTAGTTGGCGTACCATGAAAGAAGGCTACGAAACCACATTTGCCCATAAGGAAACCCAAAAAATGATTGTAACCAATCCGCTTAGCTTTCAGGCAACCACACCGAATGCAGAACGCACAAAAAACATTGGCGGTGTACTCAGAAACTTTAATGCTATTACCCCTGCCGTTGCCGATGCCTATGTACATAACAATGTATTGTGGACGGGCCGACCAAAAGTTTTTGGTATTGCCCTATATGGCAAAAACTATCATATAGCCGATTACAACTTTTATTATTTGAACGTACGTGCCAATATCGTTGAACGCATCAGTGCATTTAAAAAAGCACACCTACAGCATGCTTTGGACTAAAGCAATCTTTTTTAAAAAGATTTGACTACTTAATAAATTTTTTTATTTTCACAGTACATTAACTTTCTAAAAGCTGCTCGTATGAAAAAAATTTACGCTCTACTTTCTCTACTTGTTGTAGTACTCACAACGCAAGCACAAAACTTTACGCAACTCTGGAAAAAAACCGTTGCCAATAACGATTTTACTTGGCTCAACACCGGAACTGGCAATAACAACGCCACTTCACTCGCTTACAATCCAGCAACAGACAAACTGTTAGTGTCTATTCGTAACGACAGGGTTTTTATTATCAACCCAGCCACAGGAGCTGAAGAGGGCACCCTAAACACTACTGGGGTTGGTACCGAAGGCTTCAAATACAATAAAATTCGTGTTACTAGCGATGGCGTTATTTATGCTATCAGCCTTGCCACAGGTGCAGGCAACTGTAAGATTTACCGTTGGGCCAACCAAAACGCCACCCCTACGCTATGTGCCGAGTTCGCTGTAACTGAACGTTGTGGCGATGCTTTCGGCCTCAGTGGCACTGGCAACAACACAGTTATCTACGCAAGTGGAGCTGGTACCACTAGCAATGCCTTCAATATTTACATCCTCAACACCGTAAACGGCACAAACTTTTTTCTGGAAAGTAAAGTAACCATGACATCGGCACCCACTGCCAACCAACAATGGGCCAACCGTGTAGTAGAACCTTCGGGCACAGGTGTTAACGGAGATATATGGATTAAAGGTGGTGGTTTTAATGCTCGCCGTATAAGTGTTGGCCCTAACAATTCGGGCACTCGTACCGGCACCGTTGTTGAAACTATTGAAGATGGTGTAGGAAACGGCCAAGCTTCTTTAGGTTATGGCGGTATGAAATACATGGAAATGGACGGTCGTAAATATTTAACTTTCGCTGGCGGCAATAATGCCAATGCCAATTCACGTATGAAATGCTTGGATATTACTACAGCTGGCACTCCAACCAACTATGGCCTTGATAGCATTTCAGATCCTACTATTTACCTAACTAACGGTAATGCTACTGGCGATGTTGCTTATAAAAACAATGGCGACAACACCTTTACCGTATTCAGCCTTTTCACCAATAATGGTTTTATGGCTTCACGTGGCAGTGGTGCATTGCCTGTAACACTTAGCCATTTCAGTGCCACGCTCAACAACAATCGTGTATGGCTACAGTGGAATACGGCCACAGAAAGTAACAACCAAGGCTTCAGCATTGAGCGTTCTACCAATGGTCGCGACTTTAAAGCCATTGCTTTTGAAAAGTCAAAAGCCAATAATGGCAACAGCACACAAAATATTAATTACGAGTTTTTTGATGCTGCTATCGGAAAATACAACACGCTTTACTATCGTATTAAACAAATTGATAACAATGGCAAATTCACCTACTCTACCATTGCTGTTGTAAATATTCGTAAAGCCGAGTTTAGCTTACAAGCAGTGAATAATCCTATCGTTAATAATATAGAATTGCTTTTA
>DMPB01000149.1:3045-5205 GCA_003456175.1 Chitinophagaceae bacterium
AGAATTGCTTTTAAGCACTACAACCGAACGCCGTGTAAGTATTAAAGTGGTACATCAAAATGGTGCCGTAATACATACAAGAGAATTAACGATGAATGCCGGTGCCAACAACATTAGCCTACCTGCCAGCAACTTTACCCCAGGTGTGTACATGGTTGTTGTGAACGATGGTAATAGCATTCAAACGCTTCGCTTGTTAAAGCAATAACATATCATTTACCGCAAGGTAAGTAACCACCCAAAGCAAAAGGTGTAACCAAATGGTTACACCTTTTTTAATGCCATTAGGCAGCCTTACGGCAAATGTGAAAGCAATTGCACTAATTAAAAATCATGGTTCGAGCAATGAGGCAACCACCCATTACACCTGCTTTATCGCCCAATTTAGAGAGCTTGAACTGGGTATCACTATTCACAAGGCTCAACGAGTATTTATTCAGAGAACTACGCGTTGGCAAACGCAAATAATCGCCTGTTTGGGCAATGGTACCACCTAAAATAACCAACTCCGGATTTAATAAGTTAATGAGCACCGCCAATGCTCGGCCTAGCTTTTCGCTAAAAGTTGCCAGCAACTCAATTACCAATACATCTTCTTGGCGAGCAGCTGCTACCAAATCTTCAAGTTTAATAGCGTCGGCAGTTCGTTTATCGTTCAAAAGAATGGATGATGAGCCTGCCTTTATTTTATCTTGAAACATGCGAAGTAACGCCTGACCCGACACCTCGGTTTCGAGACAGCCCTTTTTGCCACACTGACAAATAATTTCGTTGTTGAAAATGGGTATGTGGCCAAACTCGCCACTAAAGCCCGACTTACCGTAGTACAATTTACCATCTACCAATACGCCTAAGCCCGTACCGTAATCAAGATTTACGAATACCACGTTTTTCTCGTTTTGTACTACGCCGCTACAAAACTCGCCATAAGCCATAGCTCTTGAGTCGTTTTCTAAAAAAGTACGAATACCCAAAGCATGTTCAATAACCTGGCTCAGTGGCTCTTCGTTAAAATGAAAAAAACTATAGCTATAACCAGTATTATGGTTAATGCGTCCCGAAAGGTTAATACCAATACCTAGCACCTTTTCTTTTGCCAACTTTTGTTCCTTCAAAAACAGTTTAATACTATCAATGAGCTGGTTTAACGATTGCTGACGCTCTTCCGATCTGTAAGGAATATTATCCTTCGTTTGAATGAGATGCTTTTTAAAATCGAGCAATCCAATATTTAGCGCATAGCGCTTAACATCAACCCCAATAAAGTACCCAGCATCGCTTACCAAGCCATAAATACTAGCCCTTCGGCCACCTGTAGAATTAATTTTGCCTTCATCTTGCAGTAAGCCATCTTCAATCAGTTCATTCACCAAACTGGTAATTTTAGGCGTGCTAATCGCCAACTCTTTCGCTAAATCGGCAATAGTGCTACTACCAAAAGCATCAATTTGTTGCAAAATAGCTCGCTTCAAGGTTTTGTTCTTGTAGGCTACGCCGCTACTCATTCCATCTTCCGAGAACACTTCAAATATTTGCTGCGCTGTGGTCATAAATGCTAATATATCTACAATTTCTACCTTACGGTAAATGAATGATAGAAAATAAATTATTTTAAAAAGTTGGCTGAGTTGACTAAAATTTTATAATATTGTTAAACTTCTTAGTAATTAATATTAATTATATGGAGGCTACAACAACGATTGCTGTATCGGCCAATGGGGTAGATGCTAGTACCCATCAGCTACAACACTATGCATCCATTTACCGTAAGGAACTACTCGATAATATCCTCCCCTTTTGGGAGCAACATAGTATTGATCAAGAAAACGGCGGCTTTTTCACCTGCTTAGACCGCGAAGGCAAGGTGTACGATACCGATAAATTCATTTGGTTACAAGGCAGGCAAGTATGGTGCTTCAGTTACATGTACCATCATGTAGCACCTAAACCAGAATGGCTCAAAATGGCCTTACACGGCGCCAAGTTTTTAGAACAATATGGCCGCGATGCCGAAGGCAATTGGTATTTTTCGCTTACTGCCGATGGCAAGCCCTTAGTACAGCCTTACAATATTTTTAGCGACTGCTTTGCCACTATGGCATTCGCAGCACTCGATCGTATACAACCTAACGATACCTATAAGAAAATTGCGGTTGATAC
>DMPB01000149.1:5441-12820 GCA_003456175.1 Chitinophagaceae bacterium
GGTTGATACCTTCAATAATATACTACAACGCCAGCACAACTGGAAGGGCAAATACAACAAAGCCTACCCCGGTACCCGCAACCTCAAAAACTTTTCATTACCCATGATTTTGTGCAACCTAGCATTAGAGCTAGAACACATTTTGGGTAAAGAACATGTAGATGCCTTTATACCGCAGGTAATACACGAAGTAATGGAAGTGTTTTACCAACCCGATACCGGACTTATTTTAGAGAACGTGTATGAAGATGGTAGCTTCTGCGACAGTTTTGAAGGCCGCGTACTCAACCCTGGCCATACCATAGAAGCCATGTGGTTTATTATGGACTTAGCAGTTCGAACCAACGATAAAGCCCTAATCAACAAGGCTATTACCATAATGCTTCGCACCTTAGAGTTCGGTTGGGATAAAGAGCACAGCGGTATTTTTTATTTCCTAGATTATCACGGCCATCCACCACAACAACTCGAGTGGGATCAAAAATTATGGTGGGTACATGTAGAGGCATTAGTAGCCTTAGCAAAAGCCTATCGCCTTACGGCAAATGAAGCATGCGCCAAATGGTTCGATACAATACATAACTATACTTGGAAGCATTTTAGAGATAATGAACATGGTGAATGGTTTGGCTATTTAAACCGCCGTGGCGAAGTATTACTACCACTTAAAGGCGGCAAATGGAAGGGCTGTTTTCACATACCCCGTTCACTCTATCAAGTTTGGAAAACCTTGAGCTAAAACACCTACATGCTACGCAAGATTATTGTTATAGGAAGTTTTGCATTATTGCAACTGCCGCTACTAGCACAACAGAAGCTAACCACTAAAGTGCTTGTAATTGGTGGAGGTACAGGTGCCGCCACAGCAGCCATTCAAAGTGCACGCATGGGTGTACCTACCATTATAGCATCAGAACATGGTTGGCTCGGCGGCATGGTTTCAAGTGCCGGCGTTTCGGCTATCGATGGTAATCATAAGCTACCATCGGGTATTTGGAACGAGTTTAGAGATGCTATCTACAAAGTATATGGTGGCCCTAACAAAGTGTTCACCGGCTGGGTAAGCAATACTCAGTTTGAACCACGTATTGCCGATAGTATTTTCAAAGCCATGGCTAATGCCGAAAAGCAACTACAAGTACAGTATCATCTTACTTACAAACGTATTCTCAAAAAAGGTAATAAAGTAATAGGTGCTGTTTTTACAAATAATAAGCAACAAACCATACACATTTACGCTCAACAGGTAGTTGATGGCACCGACTTAGGCGATGCGATGGCCGACGCTGGCGTTGCCCACGATATTGGTATGGAAGCTAGCAGCATAACTGGCGAAAAAGTGGGTGTACCTAGCAGCAATGATATTGTACAAGATCTTACCTACGTAGTAATACTGAAAGATTTTGGTGCAGGTGCCGACAAAACCATACCAAAACCAGCGAATTACACCCCTACAGAATTCGATGGCGCCTGCACCAATTATTATATAGATACCACACGCAAAGCACCCAATGTAGATGCACAAAAAATGCTCGACTATGGTAAGCTGCCGAATGGTAAATACATGATCAACTGGCCCGGCTATGGCAACGATTATTATGTGAACAATATCCGCATGAATGCTGCCGAACGAGCTGCCAGCTTACAGGCGGCTAAAGAACAAACCCTGCGTTTTGTATACTTTATACAACACCAACTTGGTTTCAAGCATTTGGGTATTGCTACCGATGAGTTTCCAACAGCCGATGGCTTTCCGCTGGTTCCTTACTATCGTGAAAGCAGAAGAGCTAAAGGTTTGGTACGTTTTAACCTCAACCACTTGGCACAGCCTTACAATAGCACTTTGTATAGAACGGGCATTGCCGTTGGCGATTATCCGATTGATCATCATCATAAAAAAAATAGTGCAGCACCACAGCACCTGAATTTTTATCCCGTACCATCTTACAGCTTACCACTTGGCAGTTTAATACCTCAAAAAGTAGAAGGTCTGGTGCTTACAGAAAAAAACATCAGCGTAAGCAATGTGGTGAATGGCACTACACGCTTACAACCTTGCGTTATGCTGAACGGGCAAGCGGCAGGTGTTGTAGCTGCCCTTGCGGTAAAAGCGAACGCTAGCGCAGCGAAAGTAGAGGTAAGAAAAGTGCAACAACATTTACTGCAAAGTAAAGCTATGATTATGCCTTACATCGATGCTGGCATACATCATGAGCAATTTGAAGCTATACAAAAAATTGGAGCCACTGGTATTTTAAAAGGCAAAGGCGTACCCTATCAATGGGCTAACCAAACTTGGTTCTACCCAGATAGTAGTATTAGTGAAGTTACTTTCGCCGAAGGCTTACGTGATTTCAAAAAAAGCTGGCAATTCACTGGCAGCAACAACCTACTTACCAGCGAAAAAGCTTGTGAATGGCTTGCCGCAATTATTGCAAAAGAACGCTTGCAACCGCAACATAAAAACTTACCTCTTGTAACAGCGGCCCAAATGCTGGCTGCGCTAAAACAACAGGATTTGTATAGCAACTATATACAAAGAAAATCGCTAGCCTGGCTTTTGAACAACTTCCTAAACCCGTTCGAAAGGTATGCTGTAACCCATGAAGGAAAAATTTATAACTAACAAAAACTTGTCGTATGAGAAAATGTACACAAATTTTTCTCCTGCTAGTCAGTATTTGCTGCAGCTTACCCTTGTTGAGCACAGCGCAGGAGAAAGCAACTGGCAGAGTAATTGATGCTGCTACGAACCAACCCGTTGCAGGAGCTTCGGTTTTGGTAAGCGGTACAAGAAGAGGTACCACTACTGGTAACGATGGTGTTTTCACTATTGTTGTGCGTGCTGGCGAAGAACTAATTGTTTCGTCGCTCGGCTATCAAGATTTGCGTGTAAAGGCAAATGCGTTACAGCAAGATATTAAGCTTACACCTGCTGGTGGCAACCTGCAAGATGTAGTAGTAGTAGGTTATGGCTCACAAAAAAGAGCAGCTTTAACAGGCTCTGTATCTACTGTGAAAGGTGAGCAATTAATTCGCCGCCCTGTAGCATCTACCAGTATGGCACTTCAAGGTTTTGCACCGGGTGTTACAGTACGCCAAGGTTCTGGCCAGCCAGGTGCTGATGGTGGTACCATTAATATCCGTGGTATTGGTTCAATATCAAGTAGTTCGGCTCCACTAATTATTGTAGATGGTGTTGAGGCAGTTAGCTTGAATGATGTTGACCCTAACGTAATTGAAAACATTACTGTTTTGAAGGATGCTGCTTCTACAGCAGTATATGGTGTACGTGCTACCAACGGTGTTATTTTAGTGAAAACAAAGCGTGGCCAGTTAGGTAAAACTTCGGTTGCTTTTAACAGCTTTATCAGCCAACAAAACCCAACCAATATGCCGAAAACATTATCGGCTATTGATAACATGATTTTAAATAACGAAGCGGTTGCCAATACAGGCTCTACCACACTTCCTTACCCCCAAGCATTGATTGATTTTTATCGTAACAATGCTCCTAACAATTTCACAGTATTCAATACCGACTGGCAAGATCTTGTTTTCCAGAATACAGGTTTAATGCAAAACCACAACATTATTGTAAGTGGTGGTTCTGAAAAGGCAACCTTTTTAGCAAGTGGTACTTATTTGAATCAACAAGGCTTGATTGTGAACAACGAATTTCGTAAATACGATTTGCGTTTGAATGGTGATATCAACATCACGAATAAAATCAAGTTCACCGCCGATTTATTCTACACAAAGGCTCGCAACACCGTACCATCGGGCATGGCACCTACACAAATTATTCAGCGTGCTATTAGTATGGCTCGCAACTTCCCTGGTAAGTTTGATAATGGTTTGTATGGCGATGCCGGACAATCGAACTATATTAACCCTATTGCCATGGCCGAAGCAAGCGGCCGCTCTGTAACCGAAACACCTACGCTTTCAATGCGTTTCGCATTACGTGCTGAAGTAATTAAAAACTTATTCATTGATGTTGCGTATAATAACCGTACTTCTTATACGCAAAGTGTTGATCCGAATGGTACTTACGATGTATATACGCCTAACCCAACTACCGGCACTTTCATTTATACCGGTGTTGCAGGTAGCGTAGATTCTAGTATTACTTATTCTAACTCTCGCTTCAATGGCAATCAGTATTATGCTTCTGGTACATACAACTTTACTGTTGCTAACGATCATAACATTAAGGTACAGGCGGGTTTTCAGGCAGTTGACAACTACAGTGAAAGTACATCGGCTCGCCGCTTCGGCTTACCAGATCCTACACGTCCGTATTTAAACCTTGCTACTTCATCATTACAACCACAGGTTAGTGGTGGTGCAACAGATAATGCACTAGCTGGTTATTTCGCTAGAGTGAATTATGATTTTCGTAATAAATATCTCTTAGAATTCACTGGCCGTTATGATGGTAGTTCTCGTTTTAGTCAATTATTTGATAATCAATGGGGCTTCTTTCCTGGCGCAAGTGTTGGTTGGGTAATGAGTAAGGAAAACTTCTTTAAAAACATCAGCTTCATTAACTACGCCAAGTTAAGAGCTTCTTATGGTTCTTTAGGTAACCAAGAAATTGGTTCTAACTATCCATTTACGGCAACGTTAAATGCTGGTACAGCTTACTATTTCAACAACCAGTTAGTGAGAGGTTCTTCTTTAAACAACGTACAAAACGTGAGTATTGGTTGGGAAAAATCTACACAGTTTAACGCTGGTTTAGATTTGATTTTATTGAAGAATAAGTTGAATGTAACCTTCGACTATTATGAGAAAAAGGTTACTGACATGATCATTAATGTGCCTTTAGCACTGTACGTAGGTTTTGCAGCTACCTCTAGCACTGTACCAACCAACGCTGGCTCAATGATCAATAAAGGCTGGGAGTTTTCAACTACTTACCGCGATAACATTGGTAAGTTGAATTATAGTGTTACGGCCAACTTATCTGATGTTAAAAATCAGGTATTAGATACAAGAGGTCAAGACATTGTTACTTCTGCTGGCTTGATTGCTCGTGGCGGATTCCCTATCAACTCATATAACCTTTACAGTACCAATGGATTATATCAGCAAGGCGATAACTTTAATAGTCCACGTAACACAGCTCGTGTTACAGGTGCTGGTGATATCAAATATGTTGATATTAATGGCGATGATGTAATTGATGCGAAAGACCGTACACTAATGGGTAATAACTTCCCTCGTTATGAGTATAGCCTCGATTTGAATTTTAACTATCACAACTTTGATTTGAACATCTTCCTTTTTGGTGTTGCTAAGCGTGATAACTATATCAGTGGTATTGGTGTTGAACCCTTCAATGGTGGTAACTGGATTGCTTCGGGCTTTGAAACAGCTTTGGATCGCTGGACGCCAAGAAACACAGGTGCTGCTTACCCTCGCTTGTACTCTGGTGGCAATGGCAACTATGTTCCGTCAGACTTTTGGTTACGCAATGGTGCTTTCATGCGTGTGAAGCATATTACACTAGGCTACAACTTAGCTAATAAAATTATGCAACGCACTAAACTACAGCAGTGCCGTATTTACGTAAGTGTAGTAAATCCATTAACCTTATCTAACTACGAGCCAGGCTTCGACCCAGAAATCAGCAATACCAACGGGGCCTTCTATCCTATTATGAGAACTGCTACCGTAGGCTTTAATGTGCGTTTCTAATTCTAAACTATCAAAGCGATTACTATGAAACTTAAACAATATATCGTAATACCTGCCTTAACAGCGTTAACGCTTGGCGGTGTTTCATGTAAAAAATATCTTGACAGAACCCCACTTGACACCAATACAACTGAAAACTTTTTTCAGAACGAATTGCAAGTGCAACAAGCATTAACAGGCGTGTACAATGCCTTGGGTGCAAGAACTATTAGCCCTGGCTACAATAACCCAACACCTTATTATGCCAAAATGGATTTGTATACCGAAATTGGCTTAGAGCGTGGTTTAAACGGTACTATTGGTTCTGGCGCCTACAACCCCTTAAATGGTAGCGTACAAGAATTGTGGGGCTCATTTTATCAGGTGGTACAGCGTGCTAATACTTTGCTGTTTAACATGGCGAGAGCACAAGCAACCATGACACCTCAAGCATACAATCGTGTAAGAGCAGAAGCTCGTGTATTACGTGGCTTAGCCTACTGGCATTTGGTAGTATACTTTGGTGATGTGCCATTTTTTATGGGGCCGCTTACGCAAGATGAGTACTCTGCTGCTCGCCGTACACCTAAAGGAGATATCATTAACACGCTCATTGCCGATTTAGAAGATGCTGCTAGTAGCCTCGATTGGCAACCTGGTGAGCCTGGCCGTGTTAGTCGTGGTGTTGCCTTGGGTGCTGCTGCTCGTTTGGCTATGGAAGCTCGTAACTATGCCAAAGTAATTAGTTTAACAGATAACATTATTGCTAATGGTGGTTATGGTTTGAACCCTGTTTTCGAGAACTTGTTCAGAAAAAATGGCCAGACCTCTAACGTGAACAGAGAAATCATGTTCTATTACCCATTTGGTGATAACGATGGTGGTTCATTCAATTACTTAAACCTTGTACAAGGCTCTCGTAACCAAGGTGGCCAAAGTAGCCACTTCCCAACTCAGTTTTTGGTAGATCTTTTTGAGTGTGTAGATGGCTTGGCAATTGATCAATCGCCATTATACAACCCTGCACAACCTACTCGTAACCGCGACCCTCGTATGAAACAAACGGTAATCATACCTGGTGATACAGTTGTTGTACAAGGATTTACCAGTATGGTGTTCGATCCTATCAATCGCTTTTTATTCTCTTTCAATCCAACAACACGTGTTATTACAGCTACTAGCACTGCCAACCAAGATAGTGCTAACATATTTGGCCCTCGCTTAAATGGTGGTGGTAACTTATGGCGTAAGTATGTACAAGATAGAGATGTGAATGGTACAGCCGGTAACCTTTATAAAGTAGGTTGGGTGTATATGCGTTATGCCGAAATGCTATTATTGAATGCCGAGGCTAAGTTAGAAAGTAATCAGCCTGCTGCTACTGTTGCTGCACCTATTAACTTGGTTCGCCGCCGTGCGGGCATGCCCGATGTTAGCGCTGCCACCCTTGCTAATACTGCTGCACTACGCCAGTTAGTACGTCGCGAAAAAACAGTTGAATTTGCGAATGAAGGTATTCACATGGCCGACTTACGTCGTTGGGATAATGGTGCTTACGCAAATCGTGTAATGAACACACAAGTATATGGTAGTGCTTTAAGCCCAATGAGTTTAGTGGCAGGGCAGGGCTTGGGATATAATAACCCAGCACCAACACCCTGTTTTGATCCTCCGAATCGTGTGCCCGGCACTTA
>DMPB01000082.1:0-3732 GCA_003456175.1 Chitinophagaceae bacterium
ACTGGCTCGTTAACGGGCATGGGGTAGTTAAAGTATCCGTAATTCATGCGATAAAAATTTGTACAAAGTAACGATGTAAGTACATACAAACAGCGTTCGCCATTTACCGTAAGGTACTTATCACCTACTTTGCATTTATGCTATTATATTGCCGCCGTATGTGGCAACAAATACGATACTTCTGTTGGTTTTGGTATACGCTTATTCGTAAGGCAGTGTATATTGTTGTGCAACGTAAGCAAGAAACAAAACGGGCTTACGCCATGATTGCCGCTATGGAAGCGAGGTTTAAAGGACAGTTTAACCCTGCTACCAAACGAAAAATAGCGGTGAGCCATGGTATTTACAACCCGATGATTTGTGATACTTTTTGTGCACTACAACAAAGGACTACCAGCATTAAAGAGCGTGAACGTTACATTCAGTACTTTACTTGTAGTTCTCTGTTCGACGATTTTACGGATTATCATACCATTACAACGGAACAACTAAAAGCGATTTCGTTTGATGCAGAAAATTACCATGCAACAAGCTTTGATGAACGTGTTTTTCAGTATTGCCATTTAGCATTGAAACAATTTGTTGCCAACAAAGCGTCATACATTAAGGTAACAGAACGTTTGTATGAAGCTCAATTATTTAGTCAGCATCAATATAACAGCCAACTCGATGATGATACCATAGAGGCTATCACTTTTGCCAAGGGAGGCAACTCGGTATTGCTTTGTAGTTACTACTTAGATACACCTGTAACAGATGCCGAAGCACAGTGTTGGTATACCATTGGAACGATTATACAGCTTACCAACGACCTCTATGATATATGGAAAGATTTGCAAGATAACATTGCAACTTTACCTAATAGAATGACCAATGCTTATGCTTTTGAAGGTTATTTTCTACAACGTATTGAAGCCATGAAAAAAGCAATTGCAGCACTACCTTACGGTAAAAAACAAAAGCAACATTTTAGCTTAGCCATGGCCGGTATTTATTCTTTTGGACTGATTGCTATAGAACAGCTCAAGCATATTCAAGGCGATGCATTACAGCTACCTGCATTGAACAGCTTACCACGCAAAGCCTTAATTGTTGATATGGAAAAAATTCACAACTTAAAACAATGGTTCAAACATGTGTATAAACATGCCTACAGTGCTTAGTATTTGTGTTTGTAAATGTTCTTAGTAATACCCAGCGTACGTTTTAGAAAATAACCCCAAGAAACGCTCAATACACCCAAACCATACTTAACACTTCTACTGAAGTTAATACTACTTGCCTCTTCAAAATATTTCGTTGGGCAAGTAACTTCTGCAATTTCAAAGCCTGCATCGAAAATTTGGGCAATCATTTCGTTATCAAAAACAAAGTCATCGTTGTTGCGTTCGTAGTCAATTTTTCTTAAAACCTCGGCGCTGAAAGCTCTATAACCGGTATGATACTCACTCAGCTTTTGCCCCATCAGTAAGTTTTGCGTAAGCGTAAGAAAACGATTGGCCACGTATTTATACAAAGGCATACCACCCTTTAAAGCACCCTTACCCAAAATGCGACTACCAAACACCACAGGATACAAATCGTTCGCAATAATACTGCACATAGCGTGTATTAACTTGGGGGTATATTGATAATCGGGGTGTAGCATAACTACAATATCGGCATTGAGCTCTAAGGCTTTATTGTAACAACTTTTTTGGTTACCACCATAACCACGGTTTTTAGCATGTTTGATGATGTGCTTAATACCAACTGCCTGCGCTACTTCAATGGTATTATCAGGACTATTATCATCAACAAGAATTACATCATCTACAATATCGAAAGGAATTTCATTATATGTAATTTGTAGTGTTTTAGATGCATTATAAGCAGGTAAAACAACTACAATTTTTTTGCCTAAAAACATGCTATTGCTATTTGGTAATACAGTTGATGCGGCTAAAATAGAAGTTTATCGGCAAACTGCTTATGGTTCAATAGAAGGATTCGTAATAGTTGCAGTGAACTCGCCACGTTCACGCTGTTGAAAACCAACATCCCAATTGCCTTTATAACGTAGTACCGAAGGTATCAACATACCGCCCACATCCATCATTTTCACTTCCATTTGCACATCAAAATCGTACACACCAGCTTTGTAACTTAAGCGATAATTCCGAGCCAACACACGCATATCTTTCGGGTCAAACCAAGTAGCCATTTCATCAACTACCATGTTTTCACCTTTGCTAGAACCATTTTTAGGCGTAATTGTGAATAAATACACCCACTTACCTTCATACTCAATGTAATCTAATCTGTAACTATAATACTTGTGAGCTCTTTCATCGTATAAATCAAGCTTATCGCCAATGAAAGGAATGCCGGGTATTTTTTTCCCAGGATTAAAGAACAACATTTTAAGTTGCTCCCGATGCTTATCTAAGCCTTTTTTATCGCTTGTAGTAATAGCATTACCCTTTACAATATTATCCTCACCACAAATGGCACCCTTGGTGAAAAACAAGCTAGCGTAAAGCTTTGCTGTTGTGTAGTTATAGTCGCCCTTACGGGTAAAAAAATCGCCGCTAACTTGTCGGTTCTCTTCCGTCATGCTACGGCAGCCCTGCTTACGTGTTTGCCTTGTTTTGCTTTGATACGATGCTATGATGTTACCCTTTTTGTCACGCATTAAAATCGTATTGTAAGCCGAATAATTGATGACCCTAAGGTTCTTAAACGCCTTATAGAAAGTAGTATCGTTCTTGATGCGTTCAAGAATATCTTTATAGTTTTCGTTACTTCTCAGTATAACATGTGGCAGATTAAGATTGGTAGCATCCCAAATAACGGTGGTGTCTTGTGCATAGCTTTTAAAAGCACCTAAGCACAACACACCACACCATATTGCAAGTAATAATCGCATTACTTCGCCAAAGTCATTTTATAATCTACACGTATCTTACCCTTACTAATATCATTTAGTTTTCCTTGAATGAGTTTCTTTTTAAGCGGCTTCATGTAATCTATAAAAAGCTTGCCTTCTAAATGATCGTATTCGTGCAAGATCACACGAGCAGTAATACCGCTAAAAGTAGCTTCTTGTGGTTCAAACTGCTCGTTCAAATAGGTAAGTGTTACAGTATCGAAACGTGTTACATCTTCTCTTATTTTAGGGATACTTAAGCAACCTTCGTTATAACTCCATTCTTTACCCGTAAGGGATACAATTTTAGGGTTAATGAATACTTGCTTAATGCCCGGCTTATCAGGATAGCCATGTTCTTCATCGCCGGCTTCTAAATTTTCAAATATTTGAGCACTATCCATCACAAATAAGCGTATGCTTTTATTGATTTGTGGCGCTGCCAAACCTACGCCATTACTAGCATACATCGTTTCCCACATATTAGCAATGAGCTTTTCAAGGTCGGGATAATTGGCATCTATATTTTCGGCTACTTTACGCAACACAGGAGATCCGTAGGCTACAATTGGTAAGATCATGATTGAAATATCAAAATTGAAATACAAAAGTAAAAAACCTCGCCGGCTGTACCAACGAGGTTTTGGATGTTTGTGATTCGGATTGGATTCGAACCAATGACCTACTGCTTAGAAGGCAGTTGCTCTATCCAGCTGAGCTACCGAACCCGCTTTTGCGGCGGCGAAAATAAGGCTTACACCCTTTTCTGCCAAAAAGCTTCTTTATTTTTTGCTGCACCTTGCGGTAAATATTTACCGTAAGGT
>DMPB01000082.1:4047-4216 GCA_003456175.1 Chitinophagaceae bacterium
CCCAATCTATCAATTTGCCATTTTTATCGTACTCTACGATAATGTGTTTCGGACTAGGTATTAAACAGTGCTTAATACCTCCGTAACCACTGATTTGATCTTGATAAGCACCTGTATGGAAAAAGCCTACATACAATGGTTCTTTATCGGTAGGTGGTATAGGATCAGC
>DMPB01000082.1:4438-7362 GCA_003456175.1 Chitinophagaceae bacterium
TGGTATAGGATCAGCTTCTACTTCTTTGCCTTTTGCACGAAGCTTACGCACCAAGGCTTCATCGATAGCTGTGCCATTAGAGGAAGTTAATTTGGGTAGAAACACTTCGTTAATATGCTCTTCGCTATCGTAATAATCGTGGCTATCGCAAGTAATACCTCCTAGCACAACGCGATGATACTCGTTATTCCATTTGTTAATGGGAAGCATCAAAAACTTTTCGCCGATACCCCATGTATCGGGCAAGGTGGTAATGAAAGATGAATCAATCATGTACCAACACTCTCTATCGTTTTGTACTTTCTGGCCTATAACGCTGTAGATGTGTGCCATGCTTTCGCCTACTGTAAAACTGCCAAATTCTGTATAAATATTGGGCATTGGCACATTGGCTTTCTTGCATACTTTTTTTATGTTACTTACAATTTCATTGATCATGAAGCCGTAATCGTACTCGAAGCCAAGCGAGTGTTTGATAGGAAAGCCGCCACCAATATTAATGCTATCTAACTCCGGACAAATTTTCTTGAGCTGACAGTATAGGTTAATAATTTTATTGAGTTCGCTCCAATAGTAGATATCGTCTTTAATACCTTTATTCAAGAAGATATGGAGCATTTTTAATTGAAAGCGTTCTTCATTGCCTTCTATATGATCTACATAAAACTCAAGAATATCTTTTGCTCTAATACCGAGGCGTGAAGTATAAAACGGGAAGGTAGGTTCTTCTTCTGCAGCTACACGTATACCTAACTTAAAAGGTTGCTTTACAGAACGTTTGTAAGCAAGTAATTCTTCTTTATTGTCTAGTACCGGAATTACATTTCTGAAGCCACTGTTAATGAGCTTAGCAATACGGCTGGTGTAACCTTTTTGCTTGTAGCCGTTACAAATAATATTAATATCTTTATTAATCTTTCTGCGTTGGTAGAGGCGATTAATAATTTCAATATCGTAAGCATAGCTTGTTTCTAAGTGTATGTCGTGCTTGAGCGCTTCTTCTACCACAAAGCTAAAGTGGCTACTCTTAGTACAGTAACAGTAAAAATACTTGCCTTCGTACTTATGCTTTTTCATAGCATCGGCAAACATTTTTTTGGCCTTGTTAATTTGCATACCAATTTTAGGCAAGTAGGTAAGCTTCATGGGCGTACCATACTTATCTATCAGGGCCTTAATGTCTAAACCATTGAACTGCAAGTAGCCATCGCTGTTTGTTTCAAAACCTTCCTGAGGGAAGTGGAAAGTTTGTTTCACCAAATCGGTGTAAGAGTTGTTCATCCTCTTTCTAGTAAATAATTGTGATAGAAGGTGGTTCGGGCTGCAAAAATAAGTTTTACTACCATACAACTAAAAACGGTGTTCTAAGAGAACACCGTTTATGATAACATTTACCTAAAATGGTAACCACTATTTAACGCTTGCAACCAAAGCTTTGAAGCTTTCAGGGTTGTTCATCGCTAAATCAGCTAATACTTTACGGTTCAACTCAATACCTTTTTTGCTTAAAGCATTGATAAATTGGCTGTAAGTCATACCCTCTTCACGAACACCCGCATTGATACGAGCAATCCAAAGTTGGCGATATTCACGCTTCTTTAACTTACGACCAACGTAAGCATATGTTTGACCTTTTTCAACTACGTTTTTGGCAACCGTATATACATTTTTACGCTTACCATAGAAACCTTTAGCCTGCTCAAGAACTCTTTTACGGCGTGCACGTGAGGCAACAGCATTTTTAGAACGTGGCATACTTTAATTATTTGAACTCCAGAAGTACTGAAGTAATGTTAGAAAATTGATGTGAAATGAAAATGTGATTACTTCAAACGTAACAAACGCATTACGAAATCTTGGTTTGGTGCAGCAACTACACCCTTGATGCTAAGTGTACGCTTACGCTTGGTAGATTTCTTAGTTAAAATGTGGCGCTTGAACGACTTCTGAAAAGTGATTTTGCCTGTGCCCGTTACTTTAAAACGCTTTTTGGCACTACTGTTTGTTTTTACTTTTGGCATTGTATAATCTGTTACGATTACTCTCTGCTGGCGGTACTGCACGGGCAGTACACTTGTTGAGCCTTACGAGAAATGGGCTGCAAAAGTAAGTATCCTATACAAAAAATCCAAAAAACAACTCAAATCATTGTAATTACCCTATACCAAGTGCGAGTTTTTGACTTTTAGTAAGCTTTTGAACCACTAATTGATAACTCTCAGTAACTAATAATTGCCACTCCCTTACGGTAAATGACTGTAACTGTTCAATGTGTATCCACTGGCCACGGGCAAAATATGGAGCCTGTGTAACACCGTTATGTTGTGTAAGCTCATCGAACTTTTCAGGATTGCATTTAAGCGATACGCTACAAGCCATATCTGGATCGGTAATACAAAAAATTTTACCCCCTACCGTATAGGCTATATGATGTTCAAACTTTATACTCGAAACTGTTGCAGGCAATTGCAAACAGATGGTTGCTAAAAAATCTTGTATGTCCATAATTACATGTCCAAGTATTTACCGTAAGGCATGTCTATTTACCGCAAGGTATACATGTTTTCCCAATTGTATAAACTGCGTTCCCGATTGTATAAACGAATTGCCTTACGGCAAATGAATTTTGCGGCAGAAAATAATCTTACATGAAACTGATACATACCATCGCTTGGCTAGGCACAAGTTTTCTGTTCGGGAATGCCATGGCGCAACAGCAATCAATTGATACATTAGAACAAGACCCCAAAAAAGTAATTGATGTTACGGTAGTAGGTCGCAAAAGCAGAAGCGATATACATCAACTACCTGAAATTGTGGGCACCGATATTATGGCGGGTAAGAAGAACTCGTTGGTAGTAATGGATAATGTGAATGGTAACATTGTTACTAATAACATGCGGCAAGTACTTGCCAAAGTACCG
>DMPB01000082.1:7593-7725 GCA_003456175.1 Chitinophagaceae bacterium
GGCAAGTACTTGCCAAAGTACCGGGCATACATATTTGGGAGAGTGATGGCAGTGGTATTCAAATTGGCATTGCTGCTCGTGGGTTGAGCCCTAACCGCAGTTGGGAGTTTAACACCCGACAAAATGGATACT
>DMPB01000082.1:7970-13795 GCA_003456175.1 Chitinophagaceae bacterium
CACCCGACAAAATGGATACGATATTTCTAGCGACCCTTTTGGATATCCTGAGGCATATTATACGCCTCAATTACAATCGGTTCAAAGAATACAAATTGTACGAGGTGCAGGTGCTTTACAGTATGGCCCGCAGTTTGGCGGCTTAGTTAATTTTATTTTGCGTAATGGCAGCGATATACAAAAACCATTTCAGTTTGAAACACAGAATACCGTTGGAAGCTTTGGCCTGGTGAACACTTACAATGCTGTTGGCGGAAATACCAACAAAATGCATTACTACGCTTTTTACGACCAACGCAATGCCGATGGTTGGCGAGAAAATAGTCGTTATAAAGTAAAAACTGGTTTTGCATCTTTCAGTTACCAAGTAACTAATAAATTAAAGCTAGGCTTCGAATACACTAATTTCTACATGGTTAGTCAGCAACCTGGTGGCTTAACAGATGCTCAATTTAACCAAAATGCTAGGCAAAGCTTACGCAGTCGTAATTGGTTCAATAATATTTGGAACATTGGCACTGTAACCGCCGACTATCAATTTAGTAACAACACCCTGTTGCAAGTGAAAGCTTTTGGTATGTGGGCCGAACGCAACAGCATTGGCTTTACACAAAACGTGCTGATAGCAGATACTATTAATGCAGCTACACGTAATTATAACAATCGTGTTGTTGATGTTGATAACTACAAAAATTATGGCATAGAAGCACGTTTTATCACTCAATTCAATATGGGTGCTTGGAATAATAATTTAAGTGCAGGAGTTCGATACTTTAATGGCACTACGTACCGTTATCGTAACGGTAAAGGTGATGTTGGCAATAACTATAATCTAACATTATTAAGTCCGTACACGCAAGATTTAGATTTAACTACAAGCAATGTTGCAGCTTTTGTTGAGAACATGTTTAGTTACAAGCAACTCCGCATTATTCCTGGAGTACGCTTCGAAACTATTGGCAACACTGTTGGCGGACAGATGAATGTTACCAATGGTAACATTGTGCCAGCACTTACCCAAAGCCAAACAAGAACTTTTTTGTTAGCAGGTGTTGGAGCCGAATACCATATCAAAAACACAGAACTCTATGCTAATATCAGCCAAGCATATCGCCCTGCTTTATTTAGCGATTTAACCGGTACACCTACACTAGATGTAATAGATCAAAATTTGAAAGATGCTAAAGGATATAATGCCGATTTAGGTTATCGCGGCAAAGTGAAAGACTATTTGTTTTTCGATATTGGTATCTTTTACTTACAATACAACAACCGTATTGGTACACTTGCAATGCAAGATGCGAATGGCAACTTCTACAACTTTAGAACCAACGTTGGTAACAGTGTAAGTAAGGGTACCGAATTTTTGATAGAGTTTAACCCAGTAAGAGCCTTTGTTAAGAATACAACTTGGGGCAGTGTTAGTGTGTTTGTAAGTGGTACCTATACCGATGCTCGTTACAATAATTTTAGTACAAGTAGCCGCCAAGGTAACACGATTGTAAAAACTAATTTCAACAACAAACGTGTAGAAAACGCACCCGAATGGATTATACGTAGTGGTATTAATTACTATTTCAAAGGATTAACCATTACCACGCAATGGAGCTATGTAAGCAGCGCATTTAGCGATGCTACTAATACACTAACACCAACTGCTAATGGCCAAAACGGATTAATACCAAGTTATTATGTAGCAGATATTAGCGCCACTTATAAGTTTTTAGAAAAGTTTAATATCAAAGCAGGTGTTAACAACGCAACAGATGCAAGATACTTTACTAGAAGAGCAGGCGGCTACCCTGGCCCTGGTCTATTACCTGCCGATGCTCGAAATGTATACATTAGCATTGGCGCAACACTTTAAAATAATTTATTACTAATAAAATAATGAGTGCCGCAATATTGCGGCACTCATTATTGATGTAACAAACTACCTTACGGTAAATATTTACGCAAGTAACTTTAACCGTTCTACCAATACAGGAACACCTTCGGTTGCAGGCATTTCAATAGTATGTACATGTACCTCCCCATCTACATGAGGTATTTTCTTATCTACTACAAAAATGGGCGTACTAGGTTGTGCATAATACAATAATCCTGCTGCCGGATACACTACTAAAGATGTACCAATTACAACAACAATATCTGCCATACTTACTAAAGTTGCGGCATCATCAATCAAAGGCACTGGTTCCTCAAACCAAACAATAGCAGGACGTAACTGATGCCCATCGGGAGCCATATCGCCAATATTAATATCGCCTGATATGTGATATAAAATAGACGTATTCGCTTCGCTGCGCATTTTCAAAATTTCGCCATGCAGATGCAATACTTTTTTACTTCCAGCACGTTCATGCAAGTCGTCAACATTTTGCGTTACAATGAAAACATCAAACCATTTTTCAAGTGCCACCAAGGCATGATGTGCTGCATTAGGCTGTGCTTCTAATACCGCCTTGCGACGCATGTTGTAAAAGTTTAACACCAACTGCGGATGTTTATGCCAAGCTCTTGGAGTAGCTACATCTTCAATAGCGTAACCTTCCCACAATCCATCACTATCACGAAAGGTTTTCAAACCGCTTTCGGCACTAATTCCTGCACCTGTTAATATCACTATTTTTTTGCGTGGCTTTGCTTGTTCTTTTTCCATACGAAGAGCAAGATACCAACAATTAGCAGCATTGGCCATAAACGTACCAGCAATAATGCAATACCTTCAAATACGGTCCAACCATCGTTAACAGCCTCCATAAAAGCAGCACCTACACTAGGCTCATTTTCGGCAACAATTATTGGCTCGTACAATTTTAGATGAATAGTACTGTAAGTTGCTTGAGCCGATAGATACTTTGAAGTTCCCTTTGCTACATCGTAAGCCTCATCAATTGCATCAATCTCTTTTTGTAAGGCAAGAATATCAGCCATTTTAGTAGCTTGTTGTTGCAAAGCCTGATAGCGAGCTTTTAAATGTAATTGTGTTTGTGCTCTGTTTTTGGCATCGTGATAATCGGAGGTTACATCATTGCTTGTAACTTGCTTTTCTACTAAGCGAGCCGTTTTCGTTTCAATCAACGACAGTAACATATCAAAATATTGCACAGGCACTTTTATGGTTAATGTTGTGTTCACCGCATCGGTAGCATTGTTTTGAAACTCACTAGCAACATATGCACCTACTCCACTTAGTTGTGGCAACAACCATTGTTGATACCCTTTTACGGAAGTTACTTCAGCATTCACATGAGCAGTACGAACAAGCATCAGCTGCTTCGATAAACTATTACTACTAGTAGTTAATACTGGCACACCTGTACTATCGGCAGTAGTGATAGTATTTTCTGTTGCTTGCTTTTGATCGTGTGTGCTTCCCGACTGACAAGCAAATGCCATTAGTACTGCCAGCAACACTATTATTTGTTTGAGCATACTTCAATATTTTATTTATCAGTATTGGTAAGCATGCTTTGTTGACGTATCATTCTAAAGCCGATAGCAGATGAGTCTTGCGCTGTTAATAACAATGTATCATTACTATCAAAATGATATGCAAACTTGGTAGTATCGCTACCCATTACGATTAGGGTTGAATCGTTAACACGTTGATAGCGTAGTGTATCTGGCTGATTACCTGCTTTGAAGTATGCCACTCCATTGTCGTTAAACTGCATGTACATAGTATCAGCGTCTTTTAAAGCCAATGCAAATAATAAGACTTGAATTACGGAACCCTTTGCAGTAGTATCTGTAAGTATACTATCTACTTTCCAATGGCCTGTTAAGGGTGGTAATGTTTTTGCTGTATCGTTACTGAAGAAGTCACAGGCAATTACAGTCATGGAGATACCGATAGCACCCACGAGTGCTTTGATTGAAAATTTCATAAAAAGATTTGAAAGGTGAAAGTTGTTTTGAATAACAGGCCTGTATCTATAAATACCAATAAGGATCCGTTAGTAACCAAAGTACTTTGTTAAAAGAAATCAAAAGCTATTAGAAGCGATATCAGCCCAACCCTACTATTTCATTTACCGTAAGGTGAGTATTTTACAAGATGGTAATACAATACCTCACATAGTATATACAACAAAACGCATCCACCAAATGGTGAATGCGTTGCTAAGGGTTGAGGGAATATTACAGTTGAAAAGCGTATTAAAATTGAAATGCTACTGCCAATTGTATGCGTTGAAAATTATAATCCCAACTACGAACCGCTGTAACGGCTGGCGGCAAAGGGAAAGGTAGTATTGATGGTAAGGTTTCTAAATATTGCTCTTTCAATGATTTAATACTGTAGCCCAACATTGCTTTAATGTATTGCTGCTTACCAATACGCCACTGGTATCCAACATTAAGCTCGGCATAATAACCATTGTTAAAGTTGGTCATTCGTGTACCTTCAAAATCAATAGCCTTACCTTGTGTTGCTGTAGGCCAAGCGATGTTGGCTCCTAGTTTTGTACTCACAAAAGGAGTTCTGTGCAACTGCTTACTAAATGTGTATTGCGAGGCTAGATAAAGTGGTGCCGAACGAATTTGATAATAGTCGATAGCAGTACCAATACCTAATGTCCATTGTTTTATTTGCCAACCTCCATGAACCGCAATATTTCCATTGACTTGATTATCGCCATTCACTAAGCCTAGCTCTGGCTGTATGTACCATTGCTTGGTGGCATTTTGAGCATTTACCGAAAGGTAATAAATACTCATAAAAAACAATATGAAAAACGTACGCATGATGATGATGAATTTATGGTTTAATTCTTAGGTTACTAAGTACAGACACTTGCCAATTATTATTAATACTGCAGCAATACAAATTATTGTTTGTGCTGATGAAAGTTCTATCGGCTAAAACAATAACATCGTATGCTTGCTGCAATGATGGTAGTACTTGCCTCTCAATAGGATTGGCAGGATTGGCGGCATCGAATATTCTTACTCCGCTTGTAGCATCGCATACCCAAAGTTGATTGCCATTTTTACCCAATCCGCTCGGCCCTGTTAAACCTATACTTTGTATTAAACGTGGTGCTGTAAGATCTTGAATATTAATTACATCCATTTGATTACTGTTACCTCCACAAAAACCGCCACCTTTCAGCGTAACATAGGCAAAATCACCGTCGGCAATTACCGGATCACAAGCTCTTGCGTGTGTAAACAATGATAGCCTTGTGGGTTGATCAGGATTGGTTGCATCGTAGATATGCATACCAGTTGCAGAACCAATAAATAATTGCGTACGATATGGAAAAATAGTTTCAATATCGCCAGCACCTAAGCTTACTGTTCTAACAAAAGCAGGCTGAGTGGCTTGCGTAACATTAAACACTTTTAAATCGCTATTACTTACAGTATATAGGCGATTATTATATAATCCGAAACGAGCCATTGAACCGGCGGTAGCACTACCACTATTACTACGTGTACTGCCTGTTGCAACAGTTGGCATACTAGAACTGAGCCAAGGATTATAAAATATTACTTGATAATTAAACTCGTTACGAATAAGATTTTTGATATCGCTTTTAACAATGGTATCTACTCGCACCCAGTCGATAATAATATTCGTTGTATCGAAAGAAGCATTGTGATAAACGCGATGCGGAAATGCACCTCGTACAAAACTTTTAAGGGTAGCTTGTACTGGGTTTGTGATATCCATTGCTACTAGGTCGGTATAACAATCGGCATATAAAGTAGATTGATGAATAGCGATATCTCTACAACCTGGTATATAAATAAAACTTCTATTGACAGGATTATTACTATTCGTATAATCAATCACATGTACACCTTTATCGTTC
>DMPB01000082.1:14020-14450 GCA_003456175.1 Chitinophagaceae bacterium
CACATGTACACCTTTATCGTTCTCTACCAAAAAAATCATATTGTTCCAATACACCAACTTGCTTGTTGCTTCAAAAGCACGTGGCGCTTGTGTTCCAATACTATTACGAACCTGCTCTCTTGTTGCATATACCGGCTTATAAAAAGTGTAACGCTCAGTAACGGTATCTTTTGTACACGACATACTACATAGTATGAGTGGTAGTAATGCTAGAAAATTAATTTTCATACAATAGTGTTTTTAATGATGACGCATACAGTAAACTATCTGTTGCAGGTAGCTTTAAAAATTTTTTCTTACAACCACATGAAAGTTATTACGATAGCCTCCGATATTACCTTTAGAAATACTATTTAAAAATAATTGGGCTTGTATACCAAACATCCATTGCTGCTTGAGAGAAGGCTGCCATAACACTTGTGGCTCTATA
>DMPB01000082.1:14675-18750 GCA_003456175.1 Chitinophagaceae bacterium
ACACTTGTGGCTCTATAAAAAACTGCATTCTATTGTACAAGCTTGGGGCATCAATTGCAATGCTATTGGTAATATCTTTATGTAAGCGATTGCCAGCAACTATGTAAGCAGTACCCAAACCTAACATAGCATGTATTTGTTGCTGATGTATCTTAAATGTGTTTCCTATACCAGTACTGAGCAATAACGAATGTTCACTAAGCATTTTTCGTTCTTGCACACCTCCTATATATGCGTAATTTCTGGCGACGCCATTAATATTAACAAGACTATCTTTTTTAGCTCCTACAACAATGCTACCTGTATTCCATTGGTATGCTCCACTTACGTAAATGAATACGTTATTTTTGAGTGTACGCTTTGCATTCAAACCTAAACGCACACTAATACCACTTTGATATACTGCTAGTGAACTTGGCGTAGCAGCAAAACCACTAGTAGGTTGCTGTCCACTAGCGGTATTCCCTAAAACAGCACCTTGAGAGTATGTATTATCGTTATGTTTAAGCAAGCTGTTTTGATTCGTAGTTGCAATACCCAACATAGCATCCCAAGCAATAACCCATCTACTTTTTGTAGATGACTTTAAAAGTGTATCTTTTGTTACAATGTTATTGTGGGCACCGTCTGTTAGGGTATGCTCACTCAACGCATTAACTGGAATTACTCGCTCTACTATTTTAGGAGTACTAGCAGTATCATTCAGTAGTACCTGCGACTTGCTTGTATAGAAATGAGGGAAGCTATCAATTATTGTATTATCAAGATTGTTCTGAAGCGGCAAGGCACTGCTCGATACTGCATGCTGTTGTAATGACTTTTCTGTAATGGTTAACTTGAAACTATTCGATACGGGTTGTTTAGTAGCAGTTGCTGTATTATCAATAATATTAGGACTATTATCAGCTGCTTTTGTTTTTGAATAAGGCGTTGCAGCTAAAGGTGTATTGGTTAAAACTAAAGATTGTTCTACATTGGCATCAACCTTCACAGAAGTATTATTCTTAGCCTTACTTATATTTACCGTAAGGTTAGAAGTAGTTTTTTGATTATTCCAATAATAAGCACCTGTTAACAAACCAACCATTGTTGCTAACCACCACCAAAGAAAAGCCTTTCTACGCTTTTCTTTAGGCTGTATCTGTGTTGATACTTGATGCCATACACCAGCATCGGGTTGTATATGCAACTCGGCCAGTTGTGCTTTTATTTCATTTTCAAATGCCTCGTTCGACATATATTTTTATTTTATTGCAGCTAATAATTGTTGTTGTAGTATGGCTCTTGCTCTAGCATATTGCGACCTCGATGTTCCTTCTGAAATACCTAACATTTGAGCAATTTCTGCATGGCTATACCCTTCTACTGCATATAAGTTAAAAATAGTTTGGTACCCTGTTGGCAATGCCCTGATTGCCTCTGCCACTTGCTTTGTTGCTAATGGCACATCTGGCAACTGATGCTGCTCTGCTATTGCATTATTCAAGGCTTCAGAAACATCTATGGTTAATAATTTTTGCTTACGCAAATAACTAATTGCGCTATGCACCATAATCGTTTTAATCCATCCAGCTATACTGCCCGTTCCTTGATATTGGTGAAGCTTAGTAAATACTTTTACAAAACCTTCTTGTAATACATCTTGAGCATCGGTAACATTTTTGGTATAACGATAGCACACACCAAGCATG
Source organism: Chitinophagaceae bacterium (assembly GCA_003456175.1). GTDB lineage: Bacteria > Bacteroidota > Bacteroidia > Chitinophagales > Chitinophagaceae > UBA10646. The sequence goes on from DMPB01000082.1 coordinate 16,367, forward strand.
GCACTAGCATAGCTATCATATAGCATACGCTGTGCCTTAGGGTCGTGCCGCAAGCATAACCGTATTAATTCGTGCTCTTCCATGTATCATTTATAGTGACGATCTTCTTTTTTACTTCGTTGCATCTGCGAACAATTATTTTTGTTGCCTTAACAAAAGTAGGTATGAGCAACCTGGTAGCACAAGATAAAGCACTGATTTGGCATCCATTTACAGCACAAAAAAATATGCCCAATCCCATAGCTATAACCCATGGTAAAGGCACACTACTTTTTGATGAAGATGGCCATCAGTACATTGATGCAATCAGCAGTTGGTGGGTTACGCTGCATGGTCATGCGCATCCGGCAATTGCTGATAGCTTGTATCAGCAAGCACTGCGTATAGAACAAGTGATTTTTGCTGGCTTTACACACCAACCTGCTGTTCAACTTGCAGCGGCACTACTACCTGCCTTACCCGGCAATATGGCTCGTATTTTTTACAGCGATAATGGAAGTACAAGTACTGAAGTTGCTATTAAAATGAGTATTCAATACTGGTGGAATAAAGGCATGCCTGAACGTAAAAAAATTGTTGCATTTGAGGGAGCCTATCATGGCGATACTTTTGGTGCCATGAGTGTAAGCGACCGTAGTGTGTTCACCATCGCTTTTAAAGATGTGCTATTCGATATCATTAGCCTACCCTTGCCTACACAAGCCAATATTAGCGATTGTAAGGCTATTTTACATCAACACGCATCATCAATTGCAGCTTTCATTTACGAGCCTTTAGTGCAAGGTGCTGGCGGCATGAATATGTATGATGCGCATCTCTTAAACGAATTACTTAATACCGCTAAGCTCTTAGATATTATTTGCATTGCCGATGAAGTTATGACTGGCTTTGGCAGAACGGGCATGTTTTTTGCCAGCGAACACATGCATAAAAAACCAGATATAATTTGTTTAAGCAAGGGCCTCACAGGCGGCACTATGGCATTAGGTGTTACAGCAGTAACACAATACATTTACGATGCATTTGTTAGTAGCGATGCATTGAAAACTTTTTTTCATGGGCATTCTTTCACAGCTAATCCACTCGCTTGTGCAGTAGCTTATACGAGTTGGCAGCTTTTACAAGAGCCTTCTACAGTGGATAAAATTGCATGGATCTGCGAACGTAATTCAACAGCGGTCGATCATTTACGTAAGTACCTTACGGTAAAAAACATACGCCAACTAGGCACTATTGTAGCTTTTGAAGTTTCAACTGGCGAAAAAAGCTATTTGAATAATATTAGCGCATGGATAACCCAATACTGTATGCAACGTGGCGTGTACATTAGGCCATTAGGAAATACGGTATATTGGATGCCGCCTTATTGCATAACACCACATGAGTATGATACTATGTTATCGGTAATTACAGATATGCTTACTAATTTACCGAAGGAGTAGTAGCCTCGCTACCGCCTGTTCTTTCAAGTTTTCGTTTTAATGCATCTAAACTTTGCTCCATCAACGGACCCAAGATTTTATCGTTCATCATACTGCCTAAACGTTCCCACGGATACCAACTTAACTGCTGTTCAAAATACCAATTCACAACAGTGCTTGTATTGGCACTATCGTGATATAATTCCATATAACTATACTGATCGCTATTACTTTTCACACCCTGCCAACGCGTAACAATAGTAGTGGGCTTTTCATTAGGATAAATACTCACTTTATTACTACCAATATAAGCCACTGTACCTGGTCCTTTTGTTTTAATACCATCGAAAGTAATAGTAGCGGTATCGGCATTAGCCATCCACAACTTCCAGTATTTAATATCATTCATCATATTAAAAACGGTATCAGTAGATGCTTCAATACTTGTTGTTCGCGACACTCTTACGATAGATGGCATCAGCAAGCCAATAGCAGTTGCAATTACAAACAATACAACAACACTAATAATTCCCAACTTAACAACTCGCATATAATATTTCTTAAAGTTCAAAAAACTAAACCCTCTACGTAGCTAAACGCTAGGCATTACTCCCATTTAAAAATTTTAATGGCTGCTACGTACACCAGAACACCCCAAATACAAAGCACCAATAAATTTTGCCAGCAACTTATAAGACTTGCTCCTTCGAATGCAATATTTCGCATGGCATTATTGAAGTGTGTAAGCGGAAGTATATTACAAAAAGGCTGTAACCATTTAGGAAATGATTCTACAGAAAAAAAAGTACCCGAAAGCAAAAATTGAGGTAAAGTAATCATGTTCGCGAAAGGAGGAATGGTGCTTTCTGTTTTTGCCAACCCACTTACTACAAAACCAAAACCCATGAATATTACTAAGGCCAAAAAACACAACAACATAATTTCTAAGAAGGTAACCCAACC
>DMPB01000036.1:0-904 GCA_003456175.1 Chitinophagaceae bacterium
CCAGCTTCGAAACCGCCTTTTCAGATGGCCTTACGGCAAATGACGATTCTATTGAACCAGCACTCAACCATTTTTATCATTACGTTTTTAACGCACAGCTATTTCCCGATTATCCTACCCGTACCAGAAAACACATAGCATCGCCAGCTAAAAAAAGTAGCTGCAAGCGATTATGTATGTACCTCCGATGGATGGTACGCCGCGATAATAACGGTGTAGATTTTGGCTTGTGGCAACGCATACAACCCCGCCAACTCATTTGCCCTATTGATGTACATGTAGCTCGGGTAGCCAAACGCTTTCAGTTATTACAACGCTCTCAAACCGATTGGCAGGCTGCCTTAGAACTAACACACTACCTACGCAAGCTCGATGCGAACGACCCCGCCAAATATGACTTTGCCCTCTTCGGACTTGGTGTTATTGAAAAATATTAAATACGTTCACTACATCGTACATTTACGTAAGTAATGCAACAACTCCCCAACATACTGCAAGAAGTAACACAACAATATAGTGCCGAGCAGCTTCGGCAAACCGACTATTTTGAAACATTGGTAGCAGCCGTACAAATGGTAATGAACACACAACCCAACTATCTGCTGCAAATGATGTACAACCTCGATGTACAAGAACAAAAAATAACCCACGCACTTAAAACGCAACAACACCAACAAGCCATCGCTTTAGCACAACTCATTGTAGAACGACAATTACAAAAAATTATTAGTCGACAAACCTATCAACAGCCACATATACCTGTACCCGATGTAGATGCATGGTAACCTTACGGTAAATTTTAGCGTTCTTTGTAGTGTGTTCACCTTTCCGAAACATCAAAAACTTAAAAGTCGAAAGCAAATAGATCTACTATTTGCACAAGGCAAAGCCATACAAACTAGTC
>DMPB01000036.1:1142-1804 GCA_003456175.1 Chitinophagaceae bacterium
ATACAAACTAGTCCGGTTAAACTTACGTATTTGTATTTGCCGCAAGGCACTACATTGCTACAAATGGGTGTAGTAGCTAGCAAGCGGCATTTCAAAAAAGCAGTGCATCGTAACCGTGCTAAACGCCTCATGAGAGAAGCCTTTCGCTTACAACAACAACCCTTACACAACTGGCTGCAACAGCATGGCGGACAATTGTTTTTATTTCTGTCGTACAACCACCACGAAATAATAACGCAGCAAGCTGTAATTGTTTCGGTAGAGAAAATACTTCGTAAGCTCATACAAAAACTACCCACTCATGTTGTGGCTTCGTAAGCTCATACAATGGCCTTTCATAACACTTATACGAGTGTATCAGTATGGTATTTCACCTTTATTGGGGCCTAAATGCAGGTTCACGCCAACCTGCAGCCATTATGCAGCAGAGGCCATACAAAAGCACGGTATTATCAAGGGTACCATCCTTGCGGTAAAACGCATCAGTCGTTGCCATCCGCGTGGCGGTAGCGGATACGATCCGGTGCCCTAATTACAGCACTGAAAGCAACCAATAGTACAACGGAATACCCACTACAATATTAAACGGGAATGTTACTGCCAACGCCATAGGAATATACATACCCGGATCGGCCTGTGGCACGGCCAACCTTAGTGCTGCA
>DMPB01000036.1:2050-3079 GCA_003456175.1 Chitinophagaceae bacterium
AGTGCTGCAGGTACCGCAATATAACTGGCGCTGCTTACCAAAATAGCTAATAAAAAGGCATCGCCTTGCGGTACGTGAAATGCATGCGCTATAAAAATGGTTACAATGGCATTAATTACAGGTATAACAATGCCAAAAGCTGTTAAAAACCAACCAGCACCACGAAAGCTCTTAAAACGTTTTGCAGCAAGCATACCCATATCGAGCAGAAACACGGCTAAAAAGCCTTTGAAAATATCACTGGTAAATGGTTTAATACCTTCTGCCTGCTTACTATCGGCTACAATACCTATGAGCAAGCTACCTAAAATCATCAGTACAGAACCATTGCTAAACGCTTCTCGTATAATATGACTGATTTTATGATGTTCATGCTCGGCATCATCACTAAACCTGCGAATAAGAATTACACCGATGATAATGGCCGGACTTTCCATCAATGCCATACCTGCCACCATATGTCCGCCAAAATCAATACCCTTATCTTGTAAGAATGTACTAGCCGTAATAAAAGTTACAGCACTTACACTACCATAAGTAGCAGCAATAGCGCCTGCATTATACACATCGAGCTTGCGGCGCAAAATAAAATAGCTATAAAAGGGCACTAGCATAGCCATTACAATGGCGATACCGAGTGTAACCACCACTTCTTGGGTTAATCCGCTATGGCTCAACTCCATACCGCCTTTAAATCCGATTGAGAACAATAAATAGAGCGATAAGAACTTAGATATCTGTGGCGGAATTTCTAAATCGCTTTTAATAATGGTAGCCACTACGCCAAGCAAAAAGAATAAAAGCGTTGGGTTTGTGAGGTTACTCACAATAAGTTCCGCGTTCATGCAAGAGGGTTTGTTGGTGCAACAAATGTAGGGTTTGCCGTACAAATGCCTGTTGCACAAGTATACCTTACGGTAAAAGTATTGGCTGTTAGCATTTGCCGTAAGGCAGCTTATAGGGATATACAGATATGGGGCGGCCTTCGGCCGCCCCATTCAACGTAACTTATAATGTGCTTATTGCTAT
>DMPB01000078.1:0-1080 GCA_003456175.1 Chitinophagaceae bacterium
GCCGCCATGCGTGGCCTCGATATGGCGGTAGAAGAGGGGCTCAACGTAAAGCTAGTACTAATACCTGATAACGAAGATCCCGATAGCTACGTTAAAAAGGTGGGTGAGCAAGCCTTTAGAGATTTTGTTGCAGCTCAGAAAAAAGACTTCATCATTTTTCAGCTAGAGGTAATGTTGAAAGATGCGGGTTCAGATATTGCTAAGCGTAACGAGGCAGTGAATGTAGTTGCAGAAACATTGGCTAAAATTACCAAGCCGGAAGATTTTCTTAAGCTGCAAGATTATACCCGCCAATGTGCTGCTATCCTTAAAATAGATGAAGGTGGCTTAACCCAACTAGTTAATAAGTACAAGCGAGATAAGCTTACGAAAGAACAAAATAAGCTTGCTGCGAATACTGAATTGCCTACTGCTGTTGAAATTAATACTTCACCAGAAAGTCAGGCCATTGGTACGGAAGGTATCATGCATCAAAACGAAATTAATTTGATGCGAGTATTGCTAGAGCATGGCCACAAACCTTGTTGGGATAGCCAATATGAAACAGTGGCACATTATTTAATGCACGAATTAGGTAATATTTACGTGCTACACCATACCGATTGTATTGCTTTTTTAGAAGCTTACATCAACCTTTTCAACGCTAAATTAATTGATGAAGGCAAAGCCATGCTTAACCATCCGAACCAGGAGATACAAAATATGGCAGCCAATTTAATGATACATGCACATGAACAAGTAAGCCCCAAGTGGGAAGAAAAGGTAACAGCATTGCCTAAAAACAAAGAAGATGAATATGCAAAAGCCGTTACCAACGCAGTGTATCATTACAAACTCAGAAGGTTAAAGCACATTCATACAGAACTACTCGATCAACTAGCTAACAGTAACGATTTAGAGCTGTTTAAAGCTAGTAAAGATGCACTAGATTTACTGCTCGATGAAGAAAAGAAAATTGCCAAAATGCTAGGTACAGCCGTAGTGAAATAAGTTTAAAAGGCATCGCCAATTCTAAAATAATACCCGAAGCTGCCATGTACGGTATAAGCTACATCGGCACGTAAGTATATCTGTTTATCT
>DMPB01000078.1:1323-6447 GCA_003456175.1 Chitinophagaceae bacterium
ATATCTGTTTATCTTTATTAATTAACAAGCGTAGGCCCGTACCTCCGCTTAACAGCAAATCATTTTTAAACAAGGTAGCTGTAGTAGTACCGGTACCACCTACACCAGCGAAAAATGCAAGCCTAAAAAAACGGGATAAATTATACCGATACTCGCTTTGCAAAGCCCATAAATTATTATCTCTAAATCGCCCTTGAAAATACCCACGCAATAAAGCATTTCCACCAATTCTAGCTTTTTCAAGCATTGGAGCATTTTGGTCGGTAGCTTGGGCTAGTAGTTGTGTAGCCCAAACACCTTGCGGTAAATGATAATACTTGCGTAAATCTACATTCCATTGCAAGTAATTACCATTGCTAACAGCAGTATTATTCATCCAGCTCAATGATACATCGTAGTAGTGCCCTTCTGATGGACTGAACTGGTTGTTTCTTTTATCTTGTATCACTGAAATACCTGCCCCTAATACTTCTGAATTAGTAAAATCTGGCGATGGTACTAATGGCGTTTTATTTACCGTAAGGGTATCTATATTGTTGTGCTTGCTGTAATACAAATTAACGCCTGTAAAAATTTTATTACCAACATTTTTAGTGATTCGGGCACTAGCATACAACCGGTCGTAGGTTAGCTCTGTAAAATTCTTATTGCTAGCTGTTGGGTTACTGTAACCCCAAAAACGTTCGTAGTTACTAATAAAACCACCTTTAAAGAAAATATAGAATTGCTCGTTGTTGGTATAGGTAGAGGTGTAGGCCTCTAGGGTAAGCTGGCCGCGGGTACTGTATAGGGCTTGTACCCAACTTAAACTTGGTCGGGTAACGCCGCTATTGTTGGCTTTAGTTCTGTAAAAATAATCAAGAAAAACACCGCCTTTAACGCCTGTTTCCGGACTAATTGTTAGGCTTGGTAAGGGTAGAAATCGCAGGTTTCGGTTGCTTAAAGAATCGAGGTTGAACTTACTCCAAAAACGACTTTTGCTTTGAGCTTGCAAGCTCAAAGTGGCAACAATTAGGCAGCAGGTTATAAAGATGCTCTTATAGTTCATGCACAACGGCTAACAAGTGAACGCAACAAAAAGTTAACGTGGTTTTGTTAATCTTTTCTTTAAAAAATTACTTACGTAAATGAACAAAGTGCTCATTTACGTAAGTAACCATGCTTACTTCCCAAACTTTTTTTTCAAATGTGCTAAAGCATCTGTAACACTTAAGTTGCTTAAATCTGTTTGTTTGGCGGGGTGGCGTTGTGGTTGCTTGGGCGAACGCTGTTGTGCTTGAGGTGCGTCGGTTGCTTGCTTTATACTCAATGAAATACGCTTCCGCGGCAAATCAACCTCTAGCACTTTTACTTGTACTTTATCGTTGAGTTTTAAGGCTTCGCTTGGGTCGCTAATAAAGCGGTGTGCAATTTCACTCACATGTACCAAGCCATCTTGCTTTACGCCAATATCTACAAAGGCACCGAAACGTGTAAGGTTGGTAACCACGCCTGGCAATACCATGCCTACGCTTACTTCTTCAATACTGAAAATGTTCGCAAATTCAAACTGTTCTAATTCGCTACGCGGGTCGAGCCCTGGCTTTTGTAATTCATTCAAAATATCTTGAATGGTAAGTACGCCAATGGTTTCGGTGGCATATTTTTTAGGCTGAATGTTTCTGATGAGCTCAGTGTTACCGATAAGTTGTTGTACATCGGTATTTAAATCTTTTGCCATTTGTGCTACCACGTTGTAAGCTTCTGGGTGAACGGCACTAGCATCGAGTGGGTTGCTACTTTCTTTCACACGTAAGAAGCCAGCACATTGCTCAAAAGCTTTATCGCCAAGGCGAGGTACTTTAAGCAATTGTTTTCTGTTAGTAAAACCACCAATTTCAGTTCTGTATTTAATAATGTTATCGGCTAGGGTATTGCCAATACCACTCACATAACTGAGTAAGTGCTTGCTTGCAGTATTCAAGTTAACACCAACTGTGTTCACACAACTTACAACAGTAGCATCGAGTTTTTCTTTAAGGCGTGTTTGGTTCACATCGTGTTGATATTGGCCAACGCCAATACTCTTAGGGTCAATCTTTACCAATTCGGCGAGTGGATCCATCAGGCGGCGGCCAATGCTTACAGCACCACGAACGGTAACATCGTGGTCTGGAAATTCTTCTCTTGCTGTTTCACTGGCACTGTACACACTGGCACCATCTTCATTTACTAAAAACATCGGAAGACCAAGTTGCAGTTTTTTCAAAAACTGTTCTGTTTCACGGCCCGCGGTGCCATCGCCAACGGCGATAGCTTGTAAGTGGTATTGCGCAATTAAATGCCTTACTGTTGCTTCGCTTGTTGCTAGCTTGTTAGGTTCGTGTATATATATTAAATCGTTGTGTAGTAACATGCCTTTTTCATCGAGGCATACAGTTTTGCAACCTGTTCTGTAACCTGGGTCAATTGCTAATAAGCGTTTGCCACCAAGAGGAGAACTGAGTAGTAATTGGCGTAGATTTTCTGCAAATACTGTAATGGCTTCTTCATCGGCCTTTTCTTTCAAGGCATTGCGGTATTCTGTTTCTAAGCTGGGTTGCAGTAATCTGCGATATGCATCTCGAGCCGCTTTTTTTACCAAATCAGTAGCTGGTGTTAATGGTTTTACCCATTGCTGTTCTAATAATTCTAAAGCATCTTCTTCGGCAGGGGCAATTTCCATACGCAAGTAACCCTCTAAGAAACCACGTAAAATAGCTAAAATGCGGTGGCTCGGTATTTTATGAATCGGCTCACTGAAATCAAAATAGTCTTTATACTTAGCTGCTTCTGTTGTTTTTTCAGGGTTCACTGTGCTTTTAAATACGGCAACATCTTCAAACAGCTTACGCATTTTAGCACGTGTAGTAGCATCTTCATTGATTTGTTCTGCTATAATATCTCTAGCACCTTGCAATGCTTGCTCTGGAGTGGTAATTTGTTCATTTAAGTAAGTAGCCGCCGCAGCAATAACATCTGTACCATCTTGAGCCAGCACCAAATCGGCAAGTGGTTGTAAGCCATTTTCGCGGGCCGTTTGTGCTTTGGTTTTTCGTTTGGGTTTGTAGGGTAGGTATATATCTTCAAGTATATTTAAGCTTTCTGCTGCATCAATAGCGGCTTGCAGCACATCCGTCATTTTACCTTGTTCGGTAATGGTTTTGATGATAAATGTTCTACGTTCTTCAAGTTCGGTAAGGCGTTTGTGTTCATCTTGAATTTGTTGTATCTGCACTTCATCGAGGCCGCCTGTTGTATCTTTTCGGTAGCGAGCAATAAATGGTATGGTAGCACCTTCGGTAAATAATTGAAGCACTATTTTTATCTGCTCTACTTTCAATTGCAGGCTTTGGGCTATGTGTTGATGAATGATATTCATGTGTGAATGATCTACAAAATTTATGGGCTGCGAAAATATGCAGATGTGGCCTTGTTGAGAAAATGGACTTGTAAAAGAAACTGCAATTTTTGTATTTTTTTTAACATTATTTATCTGAAAATTTTTTCATTTCATTTTTTTTTTTGCTATCACATAGCTATGTTAACTTATTTAATAACACTAAATTTGTTTTAACAAATGAAAAAAATTTTATTTGCATTTGTGATTCTAATTTCATTAAATGCATGTACGAAGTCAGAATTTGGTGAACTAAACAGTACCGAACCTGGTACAACAAAACAAAGTGTAAAAAGTACATATGCAAAGCGTAGTGGCTATTATGTTGCTAATTATGTAAGTCCTGATAATGTAGGGGAGCATCATACAAATTGTATTCGATTTGTATTTGACTATTTAAAGTCTGTTAGTGACAATCAAAAAATACTAAACGATAGTATTAGAAACGGAATAGTTGTAGACTTGATGCAGGAATATTGTAAACTGAACTCCCTTGAATATCCAACCTTACCCGAGTTAGATATACCGGAAGATTATATTGCTTACATAAACAGCAATGGATTTTCATCAGAGGCTAATAATATTATTAAGAAAAGCTTCGAGGTAGTTGATGACTATTCTACAACAGACTCAATGATTACCGCATTAAATGATTTAAAAAATTCTGCTAATAACTTAACCGATACAAATGAACGAACTGCAGCAGTTATTAGCATTAATGTCCTAAAATCATCAATAGATGTTTGGATCGATAAGAATTATAAAAGTGTTCTTCCTAACAAAAACATCATTGCATCACGATTGACGCCTAATGAAAAAAAGGTGTTACGTAAAGATGCTGTAGTTACTGTATACACTACTATATTTGGAGGAGGAACTCCATTAAGTTTTGTGGTGGGTATGATTAGTGGTACAGGTGCCTCAATAGGAGTTTGGATGAGCCAAAATGGATATGATGATTCTTGGTGGCCTTTTTAAATTATTTATTATGTATTACTTGTATTTGAAAAATAGAATACTTTTTTCATTCCTGTTTGCCCTGGCCATTTTGTTAGGGTCTGAAAGTATTATGTATTTTCTTTTCAATGAAGAGCCTAAATTAGTTTCTATTATTATAGAAGTACCTTTTTTTCTATTAGCAGGATGGTATTATCACTATAGAGTTACTAAAAAAAGAAAAGAAAATAAGAAAAGTATTTTTTAGAAGAGAAGCTGAAGGCCACCTAAGGGTGGCCTTCATTTTTTATTACATTTGCAAGCATATGAATGTTAATGCGAAAGTGGTTGCCGAAAAATTATTACAAGTAGGAGCCGTACAGTTACGTCCACAGCAGCCTTTTACATGGGCTAGTGGTTGGAAAAGTCCGATTTATTGCGATAACCGTAAGGTGTTGGGCTTCCCTTATGTAAGAGATTTTATCAAAAGCGAACTTTGTAATGTTATATTTGAGCAATATCCCGATGCCGAGGTATTGGCGGGTGTTGCAACTGCCGGCATTGCTTGGGGTGCTATGGCTGCCGATCAGTTAAAGCTGCCCTTTGCATATGTACGACCTAAGCCCAAAGAGCATGGTATGGGTAATCAAATAGAGGGTAGTATTACACCCGGTGCGAAAGTATTGGTAATTGAAGATTTGATTAGTACCGGTAAAAGTAGCTTGCAAGTAGTAGAGGTGCTTAAACATGCAGGTGCAACCATTATTTAC
>DMPB01000193.1:0-2490 GCA_003456175.1 Chitinophagaceae bacterium
ATCTTTTTTCGATAGCAAAAGTGTTGTATGGATGCCTGTTAGTAGTGGTATTGGTGGCTCTTTGAAACAAGCGTACCTGTACTGTTACCAACTGTACTTCATGTAAGCTACGAAGTACTTCGGGCCATTCTGCCGTCCATTGCTGACGTAGCTTGTCGGTTGCATTTTCTTTTTTCTGCAAAATTGCTTTTGCTTCGGTAGCAATAAAATACCATTGATTCGCTGCAAATGCTTGGATAAAACTTGCATCGTTTGTTATGGCTGCATATTGCTTTAACATGAAATACTTGTTGGTAGCACTAATGAGTTTATAATCTCGCATCATATACGCTTGCATACGCTGCTGCAAAGTGCCATGATGCAAATAATAGTAATGACGCCATGCTTGCTTCTTCAGTATGTAACTGCTTGTTTCGAATACAGGTAACACATAAGGCTTTACCTCATCTGAAAGTGTATTTTCTAAAAGTTCAATAGCGAAAAGGCTGTTTTCGGCATCGTATACATCGGCCATTACAATATCCTCAATCATTTGCATGGTCGATTTTCCGTACAACAATTTCAGCACTTGCAATAAGTGTAATTGTTGTTGTTGTAAGTACAACTTAAACGGCTGTATCGCTTCAGTTGATTCATTACCAATATCATTCAATGCTCCAGTTACCCATGCAATCTCACCAACAATAGGCTGTAATTGATTTTCCCAAAAACGTTGCATTTCAACAACAGGTACATCTTCAACACTACTCGATAACAACACATCTACAATGGCACAACGAAGCGGCAAGCTTGATACTTCAAACCATTCACGAGCTAGTTGTTGTTGATAACCTTGCGGTAAATGAGGAATGCACTGAATTAATAACCAACGTGTGTAATGATAATCGTCTTGAAAATAAAACTTACTCAACCTTGCTACTTCTTGCATATCAGATTGTACAGGCGAAGCAAAAGCTGGATGATAATTTGAAAGCAATTGATACAACGCAGCTTTCGATTGCAGATTCAAACCTTCAAAAGCACGCTTCAAATAATTTTCGATAACAGCCTCAGTATTTAACTGTAATACTACTTCTTTGGAATGGTGGTGCTGTTGCTGTCCTAACCTCTTCATATACACCTGTATTTGCAACTTATACTGTTGGTATAATCGACTAGATACAACCAACCAAAAAGCTAATAAGAATACAGAGATGTATACCGTAATTTCTAAAAACCCAAGCGGATCGTTCGCAGGCAAACTCAATGTAATCAAGAATAACAATAAACCAACGGCGATGGTAGCCAACTGATTCACCATACCCTCTAGTAAAGTTTGCAATTGTACTCTTTCTTCGGCGGGTGTTACTTGATACAAAACTTTTAATGCTGGAATGGTGATACCTTTTCTGATTACACGTTCGCACCATTTATTGAGCATAAAAAAGATGATGATAAAGAAAGCCGCATCATCCATCATCCATTTAGATAGTAAAGCACAAACAGCAATAACGGTGAGCATAAAAGGTAGCAACAACAAAGAAAAACGCATCCCTTTTCTCGTAATAATATTTCCCGAAAGGAAAGAAAACAACAACTCTCCTAACTTAATAGCTGTAAAAACAACAGAAATAATTAAGGAAACTTCCCAAGTAGTAATTACCGATAGTTTTCGGGTAGCAAGTAAGTAAGCATAATCGCTAATGTATACTGCGGTTACAGAAAAGAAAGTGAATACAGCTATGTACTTATAAAAAGAAGCATGCTTTAATACACCCCATTGCACAGCTACCTGCTTTACATGATTGGCGGCGTTCAATACAGGTGCACGCTTACGAATACTGTATAAAGGAACTAATGATGCGAAAATCACCACTGCACTAATTGCGAATAACCACTCTAATCCGGGGAGCATTTTTGCCAGTATGGGCACTAACATGTATCCCATGATACTAGCTACTACCTCGCCTGTACCTACCAGCGCTGTTAAACGCTTGCTTTGCGATAAGTTAAATAGCCGCAACCCTATCCCAGAAAAGCCAAGCACAAACAGTACCGAAAACGGATAAATCAAAATAAAAGAAGTGTACGCCAGCGTAATACTGCTTAACACTTTATAGTGGTACAGTACAAACAATCCAATGGTAATGGTGGCGAATAATACAAGCGTACTTACATAACTCGCAAATACACCTTGCGTACGTTGTAAAAATTTAAAAAGGGCTACTAGCAATAATCCTATAGCTCCGGCAGCTACATAAGCTAGAGGAATATTACTAAGCGGAACAAGCTTAATGAAGTTAGCATTGGCAGCAACAAAGAACAAAGCGGTGCTTAACCCCAGTATAAAGCTGTGGATAAAGAGTCTACTTGTATGCTGTCGCTCTTCTGGTTGTATATCTATGGGTAAGCGGATCTTGCTAACAATGCTCATGCAATGCTTGGGAATTATTTAAATGCTACACTTGCAACACAAGATAGTAATGTTCAGGATGTTCTCCAACAACCTGC
>DMPB01000193.1:2752-5851 GCA_003456175.1 Chitinophagaceae bacterium
TGATACGAACGTACGTTTTCTTTTGATATGGTGGTGAAGAGATAATCGAAACGGTCTTTCAAGAGTGCTAAAAAAACTTTTCTCACCCTCACAATGAGCCCTGTACCATGATACTGTTGTTGCACGGCTGTTTGTACGCCTACAGCTACCCTACTACTGGCTGGTATTACACCTTTCGCCTTAATAGCATTCGCAACTGTTACATGTTCTTCTAAAATACCCATAGCTGCATGGTTCATGCTTAGCATATAGGCTACTACGGTGGCGTTATCTATAGCTACAACAATCATTCGAGCAATAATCATCGCTTCGAAATCGGCTGCTGTAAAGGCTCCCGACAAAAAACCTTGCGATGTATTACCTCCAACATTGGCTAACAACCATTGTTGGTTCAATGCGAATAGTTGTGGTATATCAGCGAATTCGGCAGGTCTTATAATGATTGTATCCATAGGGCTGATCATTTACCGTAAGGTAAGTTTAATCTTCTTCATCCATGAAAGAATCTAAGTCGCGGCGCTCTTTTTTGGTAGGTCTACCAATTTTACTCAACCGCTTACCCGTATGAAAACTCGATGCCTGAAACTGAATAGCTTCTAAATCTTCAGCTGGGGTAATATCAATGTAATGCTTAATAGCCTCGCTATACTGAACTCTGTTATAAAGTAGTGCTGTAACCTTAATCACCCATTTACGAGCTTCGGTTTTCACTTCATATTCATCTCCAATTTGTACGGTTCTACTTGCTTTCACCGGGGTACCAGCCATTTTAACCTTACCTTTATCGATGGCATCGCCGGCTAAACTTCTTGTTTTAAACAGGCGGATGGCCCACAAATACTTATCGATACGTAATTTTTCTCCTGTACTAGCCATATCACAAAATTAAGCGTGTGTATAACATCTAATACCAAGCGAGTGTTTATGCACTTGTAACAATACCTTAGCAACCACTACGTTATTTTTGAAGTAAAGCATTTTGCATGAGCCAATCGTTTGAGCAAACAAAAAACATCAAAGCATCCGCATATACTGCAACAGTATGCGGTACCGTATTGGCAGTGCTATTATTGTTAAGCTGGTCGGTGCCTACCATAGAAGCACCACCAACCGATGAAGGTGTAGAAGTGAATTTAGGCTTTAGCGATGAAGGTAGCGGCAATATTGCACCACAAGTGCCTGGAGAACCAGCCCCCGAAGCTGCAGATAATAATAACCTTGCGGTAAATACAAGCGCAGCTAGTAACAGCAACCCTTCAGAAACAGCCGACCCAACCGATGCAGAACCATCGCCAACAGCAACCGCCACAACACCAACCACCCAACCAACTACCACTAATACAGTTAAGAATACCAACCCAAGCACTGCAAATACACCTACACCAACACCACCAAAGCCCAAGGCTCAAATGGGTAAATATAGCGGTGGCAATGGCCAAGGTGGCAACAATGCCGACAGCTATAATGGTGTATCCAATCAAGGTATTGCGGGCGGCAATGGCGATCAGGGTAAACCTAACGGTAACCCCAATAGTAATAATTACGATGGCAACGGTGGAACGGGCGGAGTAACCATTCGTAGCGGACTTAATGGTCGTAGATTCACTAAAAATGTTCGCTTCGAAGATGAATTCAATGAAAATGCCAAAGTTGCTGTAGATATTACAGTAAATGCCACTGGAACCATTACAAAAGCTGTTATTAACCCCAAAGGAACCACCACCGCCAATAACAACATTAAAAACATAGCTATTAAAAGAGCCTATCAATTAAAAATGAATGCGGCCGACGATGAAGGCTTTGGCACCATTGTCTTTGAATTTAAGCTGCAACAATAAAGCAACCCATTTTAGTTGCTTCACCGATTCTACGCATCAATATTTATAAGCAGGTTCTATTTTTATACCTATGCGTATAAGTATTGTATCCTCAATGTTATTGTTGGTTTTAGGTGTTCGTGCACAAGCCCCACTTACGGTAGCCAACATCATGAAAGATCCGAAATGGATTGGCACTTCACCATCGCAACCTCGTTGGAATGTAGATGGCACTCAAATTTTGTTTTATTGGAATCCTACCAAGGCAACAGCCGATTCGTTGTACCGCATCATGCCTAGTAATGGTAGTTACGAGCAACTCACGTTGAGTGAAAAGCAACAACTCGTAACCGCCGACGATTTAATTTGGAACAACGATCGTACGGCTTATGTGTATGAACAAAACGGCGACATCTTTTACCGTAAGGTTAAAACCAACCAACTCATCCGCATTACGCAAACCACCGATACGGAAATAAACCCGCAATTCGCATTCAACAACACGGTGGTTACTTACGTAAAAAATAATAATGCTTTTGCTTGGCATATTGCAACAGGCAGTACACAACAACTTACCAATTTTATCAGTGGCAATGCTCCGAGCACGAACAACAATCCGTTGAATAAGCAAGAGCAATGGCTACAAAACGATCAGTTGCAATGGATGCAAGTAGTGCGGGAACGCAAGCAAAACGATGATGCTACCAAAACTTACAACAAAAATGCTCGGGTAACTTGGATAAAACCCATATACACCGGCGACAAAAATGTTACCGATATCACGGTAAGCCCCGATGGTAATTGGGTAAGCTATCGCTTATTTAAAAGTGGCAGCGGCAAAAACACCATTGTCCCTAACTATGTAACTGAGTCGGGCTTTACAACCGATATTCCTGCCCGTACCAAAGTGGGGCACCCGCAGGCTACAACCGAACTTTGGCTGTATAACAAAATGAAAGATAGCAGCTTTGTACTAACGGCCGATAGTTTGCCGGGCATCAACGACATTCCTACTTACCTCCAAGATTACCCCAAGCAACTCGCCGAACGAAAATCGAAACCACAGCAACGTGCTGTTACTTGGCAAAGTATCCATTGGAATAACGATGGTTCTGCGGCTGTTATTCAAGTTCGTGCTCAAGATAATAAGGACCGATGGCTGCTTTTATTGAACACCCTTACGGGTAAATACGAATGTATTAACCGCCAACATGATGACGCTTGGATAGCTGGCCCTGGCATCAACAGCGCCAGTATTGGTTGGGTGAACGATGCTGAATGT
>DMPB01000166.1:0-1642 GCA_003456175.1 Chitinophagaceae bacterium
GAATAGTAAAGGCGAAGCTGTGGCTAAAGCTTTTAAAGATAAGCTGGTGTAGTATTTCACATATTTATGTGATTGTCTTCACCTTACGGTAAATGTAAGTTTGCATCATAAACACCAACCCTAAACCCTTTTATTGATGCAAAAGTTATTCGTAGCACTTATCTGTTTGTGTAGCTTAAGTGCATGTACAAAAGAAGTAGCAACAGCTACAGCACAAAACCCAGCACCTGATTTCGATTTAAAGCTAACCTTAGTGAACAATCAAGGTGTAAGAAGCAACTTATTTGAACGTTCATTAAACATGGTAGGTAATACTGTTTTGTACAGTGGCATTCAAGAAAAAACATCGAGTGTATTATTAAAACTCGGTGGTACGCAAGTTAATACAGTGGCACCACGCTTGTATGTTGATGTTACTTTCTTAAACAAAACAAAAGCAAGCGAAATTGTTGGCATGTATCAGTTTCCTGCGGCTAATGGTCAAGTAACTTTTGTTACAACTAGTGTCAATTTCCCGCAAGGTAGTGCTACCGTAATAAGAGGTTTGCCCAAGTCGGGAACGTTAGTAGTTGCCTACGATGCCTCTACTAAAACGTATAATGGATACATTGATAATGTAACCTATAACTCTCTGCCTTCCGAGGGCTTATCTAATGTAGAAGTTCAAGGCATATTTCAACACATTGCTGTTACCAAATAAGTAGTGTTTTAGTGTTTGTTTTCTTGGTACAGGGCTCTTTTTCAAGAGCCCTTCTTTAAAACTATGTTCAACCCTTAATTAATCTATGAAAAAATTATTTACACTTTTTTGCATGGCATGCAGTATATGTGCTAGTGCCCAAACTGCCAAGTATGTTAACAATATGTCGCCTACGGTTGTTGGGCAGTTAACAGCTAATAAAGCTATTGTTGTTACAGAGCAAGATAGAAAGTTATGGGTAACCGATGGTACCGTAGCTGGCACACAAATGATAGCAACACCCGTACTTTTCCATTTCACTGCGTTTGAAGTAATGAACGGCGTTTTGTATTTTTCTGGTGGCACCAATACACACGGTATAGAATTGTGGCGTACCGATGGTACAGCTGCAGGTACTTATATGGTAAAAGATATTAACCCCGGTGCTGTTAACAGTGGGCCTGGCGATAGAATGATTGTACTTAATAATCATATTTATTTTTCTGCATTTTCAGATACACACGGTAGAGAGTTATGGAAGTCTGATGGCACCACTGCTGGTACAGTATTGGTAAAAGATGTTTTTCCAGGTATTGCAAGTGCACATACCATTGGTTTATTTAAAATCAATAAAACAAACAATAGAATTTATTTTGTTGCGAATACTAACGTAGGCGAAGAGTTATGGGTAAGTGATGGTACAGAAGCAGGAACACAATTAGTACGAGATATCAATGTTGGCGCAGGAAGTGCTACGCCTATGCTCGGTATGGCAAAAGATAATAAAATGTATTTTAGCGCCGATAATGGTATTAATGGCAGAGAGTTATGGGTAACCGATGGAACTCAAGCAGGAACTATCATGCTCGGCGATATTTACCCTGGTGGTACAGGTTCTACGCCACAAAGTATGACTGTTTTCAACAATAAAATTTTCTTTGTAGCCAATGCCCCACAAACAGG
>DMPB01000166.1:1866-4118 GCA_003456175.1 Chitinophagaceae bacterium
TGCCCCACAAACAGGTGAAGAACTTTTTCAAACCGATGGAACAGTTGCCGGAACAAGCCTTGTGAAAGATTTAGAACCGGGTATTTTAGGGAGCGATATCAACCTTACATCTGCAGTTATTGTTAACAACAAATTGTATTTCAGAGCACATACGAACTTAACAGGCTACGAATTATTTGTTACCGATGGTACTGCGAATGGTACAGAATTATTTTTTGAAATTGATTATTGGACAGATGGCTTCCCAGTAATTTTTAAGCCACACAATGCTCCTTTAGATGGTAGCCCAACACCATTGTTTCAAAATCAATACTTTTTCTTCACTGGATTTACGTTAGATCATGGAACAGAGCTGTATATCAGCGATGGTACAAGAACTGGTACACGCATGGTGAAAGATGTGAATGCTGGTTTTAGCGATGGGGTACCATATGCACTCTACAAATACAGTAACACACACTTGTATTTTACAGCCGAAAATGCTACTACTGGGTTAGAAATTTGGGAAACAGATGGTACTGCTCAAAACACCAGAATGGTATTTGATGCCAACCCCAATAACACCAATGAAGGAGGCTTGTATTTGATTACACCCGATGCAATTGTTAATAACAACTTACTATTTGCAGGCCCAAGTGGCGATGAAGCTGCTAACAGGTTACAATACGATGGCTTTATCTATCAACGTAACAATGGTACTTTACCCATTTTTGTACAATCATTTACCGCAAGGTTACAAGCACAAACCCCAGTATTGCAGTGGCAGCTCAATATAACATCTAACAACAATCGTTATCAATTACAACGTAGTGCCGATGGTGTAAATTACACTACCATTGAAAGTTATCAACCAACACAAGGTGCTGTTACAAAAACTTATGCCGATGTTGCAGCCTCAGCATTACAGCAAAAGCAATTGTATTACCGCTTAGCAATTGAAAACAACAATGGCTCTAAGCAGTATAGTAATATTGCAACGGTTACAATGCCGAATGAAGTTTACGGTGTGCGTGTGTTACAGCAAGCAGGCAAGCCGCAAGTCAAGTATCATCTATCAAAAAACAATACTTCACTACAAGTTGTAACAGCTACTGGTGCCGTGGTATACAATACGGTACTACCAGCTACACAAGGTGTGCTAACATTACCTCAATTGCAAGCAGGGTTGTATGTCATTAAAGTAAGCGATAGCAATCAAACGTATACCGATAAGTTATTGATGCCTTAGTGCAGTACTTGATTGGTAAGTATAAAAGAGATACCTTTCATAGCAAACGTAACAGCTATGAGAGGTATTCTTTTTTTATGTTGTTTTTTTTTAATGCAATTGGTGGTAGCACAGAAAACATATTTGCACTGTGGCAAGTTGGTAGATGTTAAATCCCTTACGGTAAAAGAAAACATCACCATCATTATAGAAAACAATTTAATTCTCGATGTTCAAAGTGGATACATCAAGCCAGGCCCGAATGATAAGTTGATAGACTTACGTAAATACACGGTGATGCCTGGATTAATGGACATGCATGTGCATTTAGAACACGAAACTAATCCCAATCAATACTTGCAAACCTTTACGCTCAATCCTGCAGATTATGCGTATCAGTCGGTTGTATTTGCAGAACGTACTTTAATGGCAGGCTTTACTACTGTAAGAGATTTAGGCGGTTCTGGTGTTAATATTGCTTTACGCAATGCTATTGCAAGAGGTACCATTAAAGGGCCTCGTGTATTTACAGCAGGTAAGTCTATTGCATCTACCGGCGGCCATGCCGATCCTACTAATGGCTATCGAAAAGATATGATGGGAGATCCGGGCCCCGAAGCTGGTGTTGCCAACGGCCCCGATGAATGTATAAAAGCTGTTCGCCAACGATATAAAGATGGTAGCGATTTAATAAAAATTACTGCAAGTGGTGGTGTACTTAGCGTTGCTAAAAGCGGTGAAAATCCACAGTTCAACGAGGCCGAATTAGCAGCTATTATTGCAACTGCGAAAGATTACGGTTTTAAAGTAGCAGCTCATTGCCATGGCAAAGAGGGTATGTTACGTGCTGTAAAAGCAGGCGTTAACTCCATTGAACATGGTACTTATATGGATGAAGAGGTGATGGCCTTAATGGTACAACGTGGCACATATTTAGTACCAACAATTACAGCAGGTAAGTCTGTTGGCGATTCGGCCAAAAAGCCCGGATATTATCCAGCATTGGTTACCCCCAAAGCATTAACTATCGGACCAAAAATTCAAG
>DMPB01000166.1:4343-9256 GCA_003456175.1 Chitinophagaceae bacterium
CCAAAAATTCAAGGTATGTTCAGCCGTGCGTATAAATACGGTGTTAAAATTGCTTTTGGCACCGATGCAGGCGTATATGCACATGGTAAAAATTGGTTAGAGTTTGTATACATGACTGAGGGCGGCATGCCTGCACTCGAAGCTATTAGAGCAGCAACATTTTCTGCTGCCGACTTATTAGGCGTTCCTAATTTGGGTAGCATTGAAAAGAATTTCTTAGCCGATATTGTTGCAGTTGAAGGCGACCCACAAAAAGATATTCAAAGCATGGGTAAGGTGCGTTTTGTAATGAAAGATGGTGTAGTGTATCTACAACCTTAGTTTTTAAAATGTTAATTTCAAAAAAGTTCGGCACAGGGTTTGTTTATTTTGCAGCAATCTTAATTATTCAAACCTTAACTGAGTGAACATGAAACTAACGAATTGGATGCTCGCCGCTAGTACAAGCATGTTGTTATTTTCTTGCGTAAGCAATAAAAAATTCAAAGCTGCACAAGCACAATATGGTACGCTTGAAACAAAGTATGTTACCCTACAAGGTGAAGCCGAAAAATGCAAAGATGATAAAGCAAAACTAGAGGCTGAAAAACTTGCTTTAAATACCAAGGTTGATGAATTAAATAAGCAAATTAAGTTCTTACAAGAGAACAATACAGTTGCACTTCGCCAGTTGCAAGATTTGTCAGTAATCAGTGCTTCTCAAGCAGAAAGCATCAAAAAATCAATGGAAAATATTGGTGCGAAAGACAATTACATTAAAACGTTGCAGCAACAAATGGCCTACAAAGATTCTCTCAATATGGCCTTGGTGATTAATTTGAAAGGAGCCATCGGCAACTTAGATGATAAAGACATTAATGTAAAAGTTGATAAAGGAGTTGTGTTCATAGATATTTCAGACC
The DNA here is from genome assembly GCA_003456175.1 of Chitinophagaceae bacterium. GTDB lineage: Bacteria > Bacteroidota > Bacteroidia > Chitinophagales > Chitinophagaceae > UBA10646. The sequence continues at coordinate 5,246 of DMPB01000166.1, forward strand.
GCTTGTTGTTTAATACTGGAAAATACGAACTTACCAAGCAAGCCAAAGAGGTGTTAGGTAAGGTAGCTAAAGTGTTACTAAACCAACCTGATATTGAGTTTATGGTAGAAGGCCATACCGATAATGCAGCTTACAAATCGCCTGTTGGCATGTTACAAGATAACTGGGATTTAAGTGTGAAGCGTGCTACATCGGTGGTACGTGTTTTACAAAACGAGTTCGGCATTCCTCCTGCTAAAATGGTAGCAGCTGGCCGTGCAGAATACAATCCGATTGCAAGCAACGATACGCCTGAAGGTAAGGCTGCCAATCGCCGTACACGCATTGTAATATTGCCACAGTTAGATCAATTCTTTAAACTATTAGAGCCTGCTAAACAATAATAACATTTACCTTACGGTAAATGCTCAAGAGTATAACAGAAGAAGGGTTCGCCTACGGCGAACCCTTCTTCTGTTATTTCTTTAACTACTTACGTAAATGATTATGCACTAACGGCACTATCCATCAACTTGCCAGTTTCTGTTTTCAAAATACGAGCAGGGTAGCGATTGATAACAATAAAATCGTGGGTAGCCATTAATACAGCAGAACCTTCATCTTTTGCAATTCTAAACAGTAGCTGCATAATTTCATCGCTTGTTTCGGGGTCTAAATTACCGGTAGGTTCATCGGCTAAAATAAGTTTAGGACTATTAAGCAAAGCACGGGCAATATCTACACGTTGTTGCTCACCACCACTCATTTCAAATGGCATTTTAAAACCCTTACTTTTTAAGCCTACTTTATCTAATACATCATTGATTTTATCTTCCATTAACTTTTCATCTTTCCAACCAGTAGCTTTTAGTACAAACTTTAAATTCTCATGTACATTTCTATCGGTAAGTAGCTGAAAATCTTGGAAAACAACACCGAGATTTCTTCTAAGGAAAGGTGTTTTTTTCCAGTTCATTGTTTTAAGATCAAAGCCTACTACTGTGGCCTCGCCTTCTGTGAGGGGTAACTCGCCGTATAATGTTTTTAATAAGCTGCTTTTTCCGGTACCTGTTTTGCCTACCAAATACACAAACTCACCTCTATTCACAGAAAAGTTAACATCTTGTAAAACCAAATTGCCGCCCTGATAAATATTAACGTGTTGTAATTGTACTACTGTTTCGTTCATGTGTTTGTGTTTGTTGCTAAAATAAGAATAACGATGAATTTGAATGTTTTAGTACTGATAAGAAACTGTTCCAAAGCTACCTTTTAACAAAAGTTCTGAAGTGCTTGCTGCTTCTGTATAACCAACTATCTGGGCATCTATACCTAATTGTTGTGCAGCATGTATGAGTGCTGGTGCGGCTTGCTCATTGGTGAAAATTTCTAAACGATGCCCCATGTTAAATACTTGATACATTTCTTGTGCATTGGCTCCGCTGGCATTTTGTATCGCTTCAAAAATTGGAGGAGGCGTGAATAAGTTGTTTTTTACTATACGCAAAGGTTGTGGCAGGTATTTCATGCATTTTGTTTGTCCGCCACCACTGCAATGAATAACGCCATACAAATCATCAAAATGTTGTTCGAGTAATACCTTCATTAACGGGGCATAGGTTCGGGTAGGGCTTAACAATAGCTTACCTACTTCGTGTGGTACACCATTTACCGTAAGGGTATCTGTATTGCGATATTTTCCAATGTATACTACCTTTTCATCAAGCGAGGGTTCAAAAGTTTCGGGGAATTGGTTGGCGTACCATTTACTTAATACATCGTGGCGAGCACTGGTTAGTCCGTTGCTGCCTAAGCCACTGTTATAGTTGTCTTCGTACACCGTTTGTCCGCTACTAGCAAAACCAACAATCACTTGATTGGCACCAATGTTATCATTGGTAATAAGTTTTTGCTTGGGCCAGCGGGCCATCATAGTACCATTAACGGCAATAGTGCGTACTACATCGCCAACATCGGCGGTTTCGCCACCGAGGTATTGTATGTTAACACCGTATTGTGCAAGGGTGTTAAAAAATATTTGAGTGCCATTAATGATTGCTTCTAGTACCTCGCCGGGTATGCGGTTTTTATTACGGTCGATGGTACTGCTAAATAAAATATGATTGTATACGCCAACACACAATAAATCGTCAAGATTCATAGCTACGGCATCTTGTGCAATGCCTTCCCAAACGCTAACATCACCTGTTTCTTTCCAGTACATATAGGCTAAAATGCTTTTTGTACCTGCACCATCGGCGTGCATAATGTTCACCCAATTAGCATCGTTACCAATGGTATCGGGGTACATTTTGCAGAATGCATGTGGGTATAAACCTTGGTCTAATTTTTTAATAGCGGCGTGTACTTCCTCTTTTTGAGCACTAACGCCACGTTGTGCATATAAACTCATGGTGCTTGTAGCATTTACATTTACCGTAAGGTAAATAAGATGACGATTTGATGCCACAAATGTAACCTTTCAAAACTGCATCGCTTGCATGGATGCAAACTGTATTTTTGCCCACCGAAATTTTTTGAATGCAGGTACATTATTCTATCGCTCAGTTGCCTTTGTTTCATAAGGCTGTTGTTACCATTGGCACTTTTGATGGGGTGCACATGGGGCATCGCCAAATTATTGATCAGTTAAGGCAACGAGCCGCAGCTATTGGTGGCGAGTCGGTAATAATTACATTTCATCCGCATCCGAGAGCTGTTGTGAACCAGCAGCAGCCTCCTATTGGCTTATTAACTACGCTCGATGAAAAATTGCAACTTTTAGACCGCTTAGGCGTGCATCATACGGTGGTAGTGCCTTTTGATGATGCTTTTGCACAGCAATCGGCACGGGCTTATGTAGAGCATTTTTTATGGGAAAAGTTTAAGCCTAATACGGTTATTATTGGCTACGATCACAAATTTGGCAAAGGCCGCAGTGGCGATTTTCAGTTGTTGCAACAGTACGGTGACCGCTTAGGCTTTTGTTCAAGAAATTTCGGAGCAAGTGCTTAACGAGGTTATTATTAGCAGTACAAGAGTTCGTAAGGCCTTACTCGAAAGCGATATTGAGGCTGCCAATACTTATTTAGGATATCCTTATTTTTTCAATGGCTTGGTAGTTGCTGGTAATAAATTGGGGAGAACCATTGGTTATCCTACGGCCAATCTTCATATCAAAGAAGCAGAAAAATTAGTGCCGGGTAACGGAGTGTATGCAGTAACCATTGTGTGGAAAGGGCAGGTGCTATTAGGGATGATGAACATTGGTGTTAGACCAACGGTAGATGGTAGTAAGCGAACCATTGAAGTGAATATTTTCGACTTCAATCAAGATATTTACGATGAATACCTTACGGTAAATGTGTATGAACGCTTGCGTGGTGAAATTAAATTTAGCGGCTTACCTGCATTGCAAGCACAGTTAGCGCAAGATGCTATAGATGCTAAGCAAGTTTTACAACAAATTACGCCATAATTTTCACCAGTAATTCTTTCATAAGGTTCACCTCTGAGGCACCACCACTAGCTACCCCCAAGCTTTTTAAATTGTAGAGATGTAATAATAGTAAAGCCCTTTCAACCGAAGGATAGCTGTATAACCTGCTGGCTTGTATGGCTTTTTGTGCGGCAAAGCTGTTGTAAAAAAATAAAGGTTTTACACTTTGCTCATCTTTACTAGGTAGGGCATGTACTTGAGCAAGCTTGCTAAAAAAACCATAGAGTGTTGGTAAGAGTAAGTGTATACTCCCCGCCTTGGGGTTAGCATCAAAATATTGGATAATTCTGATAGCTTTTGCAAAATCTTTAACGGCAACGGCATCTTGAAATTCAAAGGCATTGAACTCTTTGCTAATGCCAACATAAGTTTCAATATGGTCGGCAGTAATTACGTTGCTACCTTTTAGGTTAATGGTAATTTTCTCCACTTCATTTTCTAAACGATTTAAATCGTTCCCCACATGATCTACCAGCATTCGCAAGGCCTGATCATTCATTTGAAGTTTATGGTGTTGTAACATGCCACGTACC
>DMPB01000130.1:0-1139 GCA_003456175.1 Chitinophagaceae bacterium
GTCTTCTAGGTTGGCACCAGTACAGCTAATGATTTGTACTTTATCTTGACGAATCATTTCGGCCAATGAAATGCCCAACTCTGCGGTACTCATGGCACCGGCAAGGGTTATCATCATTTTGCCACCTTCTAACAAATGGGTTTCATAACCCTTGGCAGCATCTACCAAGGCCGCTGCATTGAAGTGGCGGTAATGATGCTGAATAAACTGCGAAATAGGACCTTTACTCATATCAATTCGGTGATTTAGTACAACCAGCTATCCGCCGATTGCGCCGCAAAAGTACTTTTTTGCAACTACACATCGGTATTAAGAGTTTAAAGTGCAAGTTTGCATCGTCTTTTTTAATGCAATAGGGTCATCGAAAACTTTCTTTTATGCTTTGGTGGCAACAACAGTGGTACATATTTCGCTTTAAGATACCCGCTATTTGGGTGGTGTGGATGCTCATAGCAGCTATTGCCGCAGTATTAGAAACTTTTGTACACGGCAATTACAACAACTACAAAATATTTGAAGGCGTATTCCATCATGTTAGGCAGCAAACCAATTTATACGCTTTGTATCCCAACGAGTACGAAGATTGTAATCATTACGGGCCTACTTTTAGCTTGCTCATAGCTCCGTTCGCCTTGCTACCACAAAAAGTTGGAGTAGTGGTATGGTGTTTGGCCAATGCTGCTGCACTTTTATATGCGATACAACGCTTACCGATTAGCAATCACCAGCGCATAGCTATTTTATGGATTGCTGCACTAGAAATGATGACCAGTATACATAATGTACAGTTCAACCCAATGCTTACTGCTATGATGGTGCTGGCTTTTGTAGGTGTGTACGAAGAAAAAGATTGGCTGGCAACCCTCATGATTGCCTTAGGTTTTCTCATCAAATTATACGGTATTGCTGCCATCTTGTTTTTTGTATTCAGTAAGCATAAGTTGAAATTTATAGGCTGGGGATTGTTATGGCTTGTAGTACTATTTGCGGCACCCATGCTTATCAGTAGTCCGGAGTTTATTGTACAGAGTTATGTAGATTGGTACACAGAACTAGTGGTAAAAAATGCAAAAAATGCCAACCTCGCCGAAAGTGGAATGATGCAAGACCTCAGCGTAATGGGAATGATACGACGCATT
>DMPB01000130.1:1358-1712 GCA_003456175.1 Chitinophagaceae bacterium
TAATGGGAATGATACGACGCATTAGTCAATGGCATACGTTCCCCAATTGGGCTGCAATTATACCAGGCGGTATTGTTTTGTTATTGCCATTATTACGTTTCAAACAATATGCCGCAACATCTTTCCAATTGTTATACCTCGCAGCAGTATTATTAACGGTTGTAATCTTCAGCTCATCGGCCGAAAGTGCAACCTATGTAATTGCTGTTACAGGTTTTGCAATTTGGTATACTACCATGTACCAACAACAGCGTTGGATGATAGCCTTGCTGTTAAGCATGTTTGTATTAACAGAACTTTCCGCAACCGACCTATTACCCAACTACTTCAGAGTTAATATTGTACGTGCTTATC
>DMPB01000130.1:1947-6718 GCA_003456175.1 Chitinophagaceae bacterium
GCACTCAAAGCTTTGCCATGCACTATCGCATGGATATGTATTGTATGGCAATTAGGTACACATAATTTTGCATCCAAAATTGCCCCACAACATGCCTAAGCTGGTAACCATCGTTGTACCTGTATTTAACGAAGCCGAAAATGTATGGCTGCTACAAGAGGCGGTGCAAAAAGTGTTTGAACAACTACCTCAATACCTTTATCAAATCATATTTGTCGACGATGGCAGTTCCGATCAAATACTGGTAGCCTTACGGCAAATGGCTGAGCAGTTCCCAACTGTTCGATACCTAAGCTTTAGCCGCAACTTTGGTCACCAATTCGCACTAAAAGCAGGGCTAGATTACGCTGACGGCGATTGTGTAATTAGCATGGATGGCGACATGCAACATCCTCCCGAACTCATACCAGCAATGCTCGAAGGTTGGGAGCAAGGTAACGATGTAGTATATACAATTCGTGAAGAAGATAAGCAACTACCTTACGGTAAAAGACAAAGCAGTAAGCTATTTTACAATCTACTCAATAACCTTAGCGATATCGAATTAGAAGAAGGTAGTGCTGATTTTCGATTGTTGAGTAGCCAAGTTGTAAGCATTATTCGTAACTTAAAAGAATATGATATTTTCTTTCGCGTCATGGTGAAGTGGATGGGTTTCTCACAAATGGCCATACGCTATCAACCAGCAGAGCGAAAGCATGGTGCCAGCAAGTACACATTCAAAAAAATGGTGCGATTGGCATTGCAAGGCATTACTAGTTTCAGCACCAAACCTTTATATATAGCCACCTATTTGGGGTTCTTTTTTTCCGCGGCCTCTATACTCATATTACCCTACGTATTGTATAGTTTTTACTTTGGGCATCCCAATAGTGGTTGGGCTAGCGTAATTATAGCGATTGCTTTTTTTGGAGGCTTGCAACTTATGATTTTAGGGATTATCGGTATTTATTTGGGTAAGCTGTTTATGCAAGCCAAGCAGCGACCACAGTATATTATTAAAGAATCTAACATACATGGCCAATAAACCGGCTTATAAAATACTACTCAGCTTTGATGTAGAAGAGTTTGATATGCCATTAGAATATGGCCATAATATTAGTGTTGCCGAGCAAATGGAAGTTGGTAAGCGAGGCCTCGATGCTACCTTGCAAGTATTAGCGCAGCATCCGCAAGTGAAAGCCACCATGTTCACTACTGCTAATTTCGCCAACCATTATCCCGAAGCCATTAGGGCGCTGGTTCCGCAGCACGAAATTGCTAGCCACACGTATTATCATACCGCTTTTGAAGAGGAACATTTGCTTCGTAGTAGAATGCAACTAGAAGCTATTAGCGGTGTATCGGTTACAGGCTTACGTATGCCTCGTATGCGACCCGTAAGTATGCATGCGGTAAAAGCAGCAGGTTATACTTATGATAGTAGTATCAACCCTACTTGGTTACCCGGCCGATACAACAACACACACTTACCCAGAACACCGTATGTAGAAAATGATATGTTACGCATACCTGCAAGTGTAACTCCAACTTTTCGGGTACCGTTATTTTGGTTATCATTCAAAAACTTTCCTTTTTGGTTTTTTAAAACTTGTGTAGCCAGCACTTTAGCTAAAGATGGCTACGTGTGTTTGTATTTTCATCCGTGGGAGTTCACCGATATAAGTACTTACAAGCAGCCTGCATATACGCGAAAGCCTTGCGGTGAGTTGTTACAAGATCGTTTGAATAGCTTGTTACAATGGCTATCTACCGTTGGCGATTTTGATACCATTCAGCATTTCTTGCAATCAAAAGAACAATGGCCTAAACGTTGAAAAACTGCTGATGGGCTGCGGGGTGTGTAAGGTGGCGACCAGCGGGAGCCAGTGCAGCGCACCGTAGCGATAGCGAAGCCTGTAACAGCCCGAGCTACTGCTGGTAATAGTACCATAGCTTACAGCCCCAACTGTTTTGTGTACTTTCGTAAAAAGAACAACGTTATGCAGCCCAAAGATGTGGTTGAACACATGATGCAACACGATGCCTTTAGCAACTGGCTGGGCATAGAAGTGCTTACGATTGAAGCAGGTTATAGCAAAATTAAAATGACAGTAAGGCCCGAAATGGTGAATGGCTTTGGTATTGCTCATGGCGGTGTGGCGTTTAGCTTGGCCGATAGTGCATTTGCATTTGCATGTAATAATCGTAATAATTTGAGTGTAGCGCTCGATACAAGCATCAACTTTACGAAGGCTGTAAAAGTGGGCGATACCCTTATTGCCGAAGCGAAAGAGCTGCATAATGGTCGTACAACGGGGTTGTATCATATTGTGGTAAGCAATCAACACCACGAAGAAGTGGCTCATTTTAAAGGTACTTGCTTTAGAATGGGTAAGCCATTGGTGCAATCATAAACTTTCTATCGATTCAATACGTTTGAGAGTATGTTTTATAGCTTCAAAGGGTTTATTCCGGTGGTACATCCGAGTGCTTATGTGCATCCGCAAGCTACTGTTACTGGTAATGTTGTTATTGGTAAAGATGTGTACATAGGGCCTGGTGCTGCTTTGCGTGGCGATTGGGGCGGTATTGTTATTGCCGATGGTTGTAATGTTCAAGAGAACTGTACCATACACATGTTTCCGGGGGTTACGGTACACTTGCACGAGGGTGCACATATTGGTCATGGTGCCATTATACACGGAGCAACTATTGGCAAGAACTGTATGATTGGAATGAACGCTGTGATTATGGATAATGTAGTAATAGGCGATGAGTGCATTATTGGTGCACTTGCTTTTGTAAAAGCTGACACCATTGTACCTGCTCGTAGCCTAATGGTGGGTAATCCGGCACAAATTATTAAACAAGTATCAGATGAAATGTTGGCTTGGAAAACAAAGGGAACAGCCCTATACCAAGCCTTGCCTAAAGAAATGTATGAACATGCGCAGCCTTGCGAACCATTAACAGTCTTACCTGCCAACCGACCATCGCAAGCAGTATTGTACGATACTTGGAATGCTATTAAGCAGCAGTAAGTGTACTGATGTATGTTTGGTAGTATAATCAATAGATATGGGGCGGCCGTAGGCCGCCCCATATTGATTCTAAACATTTACGTAAGTAACTACTTGCCAATAAATACAGGCTTTCGCTTTTCTAAAAAAGCTTGAACACCTTCTTTAAAATCGTGTGTATCGGCTGCTTGCTGCTGTAAATCATCTTCTAATAACAACTGTGTTTTATAATCATTACTGCTACTACGGTTAAGCGCTTCTTTGGTTAGTGCTAAGCCTTGTGTAGGCATTTGGGCTAATGTGGCAGCCATTTGTTGCACCGCAGCTTCAAAGGTATCGGTACTATACACTTTATAAATCATACCAATGCGTTCTGCTTCTGTAGCCGATACTTTTTCGCCAAGTAGCATGAGGGCGCTTGCCTTTTGCCAACCAATGAGGCGTGGTAGAAAGAAGGTGCCACCACTATCAGGAATTAATCCAATTTTTGAAAAAGCTTGCAAAAAGCTAGCATTTTCCGAAGCTACCACAATATCGCAAGCCAAAGCAATATTAGCACCTGCACCTGCGGCTACGCCATTCACTGCAGCAATAACAGGTTTCTCAAGCTGCCGAATTTTTAAAACGATAGGGTTGTAATGTTCACTTAAAATACGATTCATGCCTGGCCCCTGCGGGTCAACTACTTCTTCTAAATCTTGGCCGGCACAAAAACCTTTACCGGCACCGGTTAGCAACACTGCTCTCACGCTGTTATTGTGGGCACAATCATCAAGCACTTCTTGCAATGCTAAAGCCATAGCACGATTAAAACTATTCAGTTTATCGGGGCGGTTTAAAGTAATAAAGCCTACGCCGTTCTCTATTCGATATACAATACTTGTTTCCATATGCATTTATTGAACCTTACGGTAAATGTTGACGCTGCAATATTACACCGAAGCAAATCGCAGCACGTGTATGTGAACAAAGCGAACGGTAATATTTTCATAATACCGTATGCGTTACAATTTGCTGTGGCAACACTAATTTGCCACTTGAAATGCTCATCCTATGCTCAAAAGCTTACGTGATAACACCAACAAGCCGTTGCTACAATCTTTATTACTCATTTTAGTGTTGCTGGCAAGTCTCCTACTCTCAAATTAGTTTTGGTGTGCAACTAATTTTTCCGCTATTTTCGGAAAAACGATTGTACATGTCTATTCAAGGGTTATTTCATAACAAAACCGTATTTATTACCGGGGCTAGCCGAGGTATTGGCAAGGCAATTGCCATTAAATTAGCCGAACAAGGTGCCAACATTGTAGTTGCGGCCAAAAGCACTGAAGAAGATCCACGCTTAGGAGGTACTATTTATAGCGCAGCTGCCGATATTGAAGCTGCAGGTGGTAAGGCCCTTGCGGTAAAAGTTGATATACGGGATGAAGAGGAAATTATTGCCGCAGTGAATGCCGCTGTAGAACGGTTTGGCGGTATTGACGTAGTCATTAACAATGCTTCAGCTATTCAGCTCACGAATACCGAAAAAACAGAAGCAAAGCGTTTTGACTTGATGCATCAAATCAATGTGCGTGGTACTTTTTTAGTAACCAAACATTGCATCCCTCATTTGAAAAAGGGTAATAATCCGCATATTCTCACCTTAAGCCCGCCGTTGAGTTTTCGAGCTAAGTGGATGGCACCTCATATTGCTTATACTATTAGCAAATACAATATGTCGATGTTGGCTTTAGGCTGGGCTGCCGAATTAAAACCACTTGGTATTG
>DMPB01000150.1:0-2529 GCA_003456175.1 Chitinophagaceae bacterium
CATAACCCGAAAAGATGCCCTCGCTTGGATGCATCGATTTTTAGAAGAACGCTTTGCATTGTTTGGACTATATGAAGATGCTATGGTTGCTAAAGCGGATGTGTTGCATCATAGCGTACTTACACCCATGCTTAATATTGGTTTGTTACAACCGCAAGAAATAATTGATGCAGCCTTAGATAAAGCAGCCAAGCATGATATACCTCTGAATTCGCTGGAAGGCTTTATCAGACAAATTGTTGGGTGGCGAGAATTTATTCGCATTGTGTACACTAAAGAAGGCCGCAAGCAACGCAAAACTAATTATTGGGGCTTCTCAAGAAAAATTCCTGAAAGCTTTTGGAATGGCACTACGGGCATTGCTCCTGTTGATATTGTTATTCAACGCCTACTTAAAACAGGTTACTGCCATCATATTGAGCGGTTAATGGTGTTGGGCAATTTTATGCTGCTCTGTGAGTTTGACCCCGATGAAGTATACCGTTGGTTTATGGAGTTGTTTATCGATAGTTACGACTGGGTGATGGTGCCTAATGTGTATGGTATGACGCAATTTGCCGATGGCGGTATTATGACTACTAAACCTTACATCAGTGGTAGTAACTATTTAATGAAGATGAGTGATTTCCCGAAAGGCGAATGGCAAACCACTTGGGATGGTTTATTCTGGCGTTTTATGCATGTACACCGCAACTTTTTTACGAAAAACCCACGCTTAGGTATGTTGGTGAAAACATTCGATAAAATGAGTCCCGATAAACGCAACCACCACCTAGCAGCAGCTGAACGTTTTTTGCAACAACTCGATAAAGCTTTGTAACCATGCCTAAACGTCCTTGGAATCGTGTGAACTTACCTGTGTATGCTACCAGCACCCATGATGGCGATGCAGCACATAACATGCACATTATTACCTATGCGAATGCAGTGAGTATGCAACCCAAACAGTTTATAATTGCGTTGTATTATGGCACCAAATCGTTGGCATTAGTACAACAACATCAGTATATCGTACTACAATTATTGAGTGAGCATCAGTACCGTTTGGTAGATATTTTGGGAAAACAATCGGGGCATAACATCAATAAAATTCAACGGTTGCAAAAGCGACAACTACTAAGTACATGGAAAGGATTTTGGGTACTTAAAGAAGCATTGGCTTATATGCACCTTACTTTAACGCCTTTACAGGCAAATGACCCCAGCGTACCCGCACCTGATCACATGCTTTATCTGGGAACACTTACAGATTTTAAACATGTGAATGAAGGTAACGCACTTACACTCGATACACTTAGAACCTATGGCTTAATACGTATTTAACATATAAACATATACGCATGGCAACAACTAGAATGCATCATGGCGATACATTGTTTCCTAATAATGATGGTGTGGATATACAGTTCCCCACCAGCTACCAACAAATTATGGAACGTATTGCCCGAATAGACCCGATTAAGTATAGTAAAACCCGCAACTTCATTAATGGTGCGGTAACTTATTTATCGCCATATATTGCCCGAGGCGTTGTGAGCTTACCACAAATTAGAGAAGTAGTATTGAAGGATTACAAGTTTTATCAGGCTGAAAAACTGATTCAAGAATTAGCATGGCGAGAGTACTTTCAACGTGTTTGGCAAAGTATTGGCAATCGGGTTTTGAACGATGTTAAACAACAGCAACAACGCTACAAACATTATAAAATACCTCATGCCATTGTAGAAGCTAACACAGGGATTGAAGGTATAGACTTAGGTATTCAAGATTTGTATCGCACCGGTTATATGCATAACCACGTACGCATGTATACCGCTATGCTCACTTGCAACATAGCTCAGAGCCATTGGCTACTGCCCGCACAGTGGATGTATTATCATCTTTTAGATGGTGATATAGCTAGCAATATGTTGAGTTGGCAATGGGTTGCAGGCAGCTTTAGTAGTAAAAAGTACTTCGCCAATCAAGAAAATATTAGCAAGTATACAGGCTCTCAACAAGTGAAGAGTTATTTAAATAACAGTTACGAACAACTAGCCGAATCAGATGTTCCGGAAGTTTTGCATACAACAACAATTCCTGTTTTGCAAACACATTTACCGCAAGGTGATACGCTTTCGTTACAGGCACAGTTACCTGTTGCTGTATACAACACTTACAATTTAGATCCGTTATGGCATGCCAATGATACTTGTAATAGAGTATTGCTGCTTGAGCCACAACATTTTGAACAATTTGCAATTAGTGATAAAGTGTTGACTTGGATATTACAATTAGCACAACACAATATTCAACAACTGCAAATATTTGTTGGCAGCTTTCAAGATTTACAGCAGCAAGTTAAAGTACAACAAGCTGGTGCCATTTGGTACAAAGAACATCCTACAACGCAACATTATCAAGGTGTTCAAGAAAGCAGAGCTTGGCTATTCCCTGAAGTACAAGGTTACTTCAATAGCTTTTTTAGTTATTGGAAAAAGTGTGAACGATACATTCGATAAATTAATGTGCAGTAAACAGTTATGGCGG
>DMPB01000150.1:2822-7342 GCA_003456175.1 Chitinophagaceae bacterium
ATCATTTACCGCAAGGTATACTTACAAATTATCGACCCTTGCCTCAATTACATCTTGAATGGCAGCGGGTACCGCCGATAAAAGATTGTATCCTGTTGCTGCTTCAATATCATCTACACTTACGCGAAACGTACGCCAATCGGTACTTAAATTGGTATTAACATTAGGCGTACGAATAGTAATAACACGTGTGCTGTTACTAACACGAGTTGCATCGTTATCGCCACGTTGCATGATAACTACCACCTTCCAAATAACAGATGGAACAACTATACGTCCTGCGCTGATAGCAGTTGTTTGTCCGCCATTGCTGCCTTCGCCACCACTACCATAACTACCCATAATGGTATAAATTTCGGTATTACTATTCACCAAACTACGAACATAATTTTCGAAGTTGGCCCATACACGTTGGTTGTTGTTTGGCGCTTGAGGTATCATGTTAGTCATGAGAAAAGTAGCGCTATTATTATCGACAGTGTTTGTTCTATCGGCACTAGGACAGTTATGCCCTCTATCGAAACCGCTATTGCTATAACTTGTTTCATTCACTTGAAACCAGCCTTGCGGTAAAGTATTATCTGCCCGAAAATCGTCTTGACGATCTGATGTTCCTAAGTAGGTTTCATCTAAATGCCAGCTCACCCAATTAGGCGTAGATCGATTACGGCTGTAGCTAAGTACATACTGTGGCTTCACCATTAGATAATTATCGAAATAAATAACATCGGTACTAGCATTGCTTGGGTTACCTAAGGTAATATGTACGCTGTTGCTTGGTGTAGGCGGTGTAACAACCGGAGGTGTTGGCGTTGTTGGAGGTGTGGTTGCTGGTGCATCTGATTCTTTTTTACAAGCTACCAACACTAGAGCAAGCACTACACACTTTGTTACATGCAAAAAATTAAAACGCATGATAATCGTTTCTTTGAGAGTTATTTAAATGCTACAAATGCGAAGTACGCTATTTTTCTTATTCCGTATAATATTTACCGTAAGGTTTAAAAATTAAACAACAAGGGTACGGGTTCGCCGAAGGCGAACCCGTACCCTTGTTGAACCTGTAGTTTGCTAAGCTACTTGCCTTGTAAACTAGTTACTAGATCAATGTATTGTTGCATAGCGCCTTCGTTAGTAAGGCCTTTAATCGCTTGCCAGGCCTGATGCTTTGCCTTACCAACAATATCGAATGGGTTCGACGGACCTTCTTCTGGCGCATCGCCTTCGGTTGCTTGTTTGTATAAGCTATAGAGCTTTAATAACGTTTCGTTGTCGGGCTTGCTACTTAAGAGTTTGCTATTGGCTACAGCTTGTTCGAATAGTGTTTTTAATTCCATGATATATATTATTGATATTTTGCTAACATTTGCTTTCCTTCTTCTTTAATGGCAGCGTCGTTCACAGTACGTAAAGGCATTTTCACCAAAAGATTTAAAATTTCAATCACTTTGGTTGGCTTATTTAGTTCTTCGTAAGCTTTTGCCAAATCGAGGTAATTCACAATAAAGTACACATCATTTTTTCTGCAAAGTTCCATGTATTTAATAGCCTCGTTGATATCGGCTTTAGGCAAGCCGCCATACAAAGCTTTTACAGCAGCCTTTTTTACAAAGTTGAGCGTTACCATACTCAAGTGCCACTTACCCATAACATAATTGGCTTTCGCATGATTGGGGTTAATTGCCAATGCTTTGCTGGCATAGGTATGAATATCTTTAACGAAAGCAACGGTTTGCTTGTTATCTTCTGCTACTTCCGTCATTTTTCCGCTAGCCATTGCAAGTACATACCATGCATCGGCGCTGTTAGGGTCGGCAACGGTAGCATCTTGTGCTAACTGTAAGGCTTCTTTAAAATGAGGTATTTTCTCTGATTCTTTTTTAAAGCGTGTTCCGATAGCTGCTGTTAGTTCGGCAGCTTTCACATGGGCGTTCACATTTTTAGGCTCGGCAGCAATAATAGCTTTGTATTTCACCAAAGCCTCCATTTCCTTCATTTGCTTTTCAAATGTTACAGCTTCGCGGGTAAGAGTTGCTACATCTTGAGCGAAACTCATTTGCGTAAGCATAGTAACAGCAAGTAATGCTAATAGTTTGCATTTCATTTAACTACGTTTTTGAGTAAAGGCAACACCAACTGCACCACTACGCCAACCGCTAATGGCAGGATGATTTTTTTTAAGTGCAATATGCACCTCTTGCACCTGTGGCCATTTATCCAGTGTTGTTGCTGCAAATTTACCAACGATGGTTTCTAGCAAAGCCCCCGGCGTTGCTAATAATTCGTTTAAAATTTGATACAAAGCTGTATAATCGAGTGTAGCATTAATATTGGTAATAGGCCATTCACCTTGCGGTAAATAGCTTACGCTAACATTAGCAATAATATCGTTCCCTAGTACCAGTTCTTCTTCAAATACGCCTTGCTTACTACGAAAAACTACATCGTGCAGATGAATGGTTAACATACTTGTAATAGCTTTCAGATGTAGTATTAGTTGAGTTTAAATACAAAAGGTAACCTTGCTTGCGGCATTCCGACAACGTACTTAAACTGCTGTAATTGTTGTATAGCAAAATAATTTTCGGCTCCAATTTCTTGCTTTACGGCATTGGCTTTTACATCTTTCACTGCCTGCCCCGATAAAATTTGTTCTAATACGTTTTTCGGCTCAGGATAGTTACGCACTTTATAATCTGAAAGTTTGGCCATACGAGCTGCACAACTGATGGCATCATTTAAATCGCCGATTTTATCAACCAAGCCAATTTGCACAGCTCTTTCGCCAGTCCAAACCCTACCTTGTGCAATGCTATCTACATAATTGATATCCAACTTTCGTCCAGTTGCCACCCGTTCTTTAAAGTTGTAGTAAATGGTATCAACACTTCGCTGTAGAAATCCTTTTTCAGCCGTTGAAAGAGGACGAGTAATTGTAAACATATCGGCGTAAGGACCGGTTTTAATACCATCGAATGTAACGCCAAGTTTATTTTTCATAAACGATTGTGCATTCGGGATAATGGTAAATACACCAATAGAACCTGTTATAGTACTTTTATTCGCAAAAATACTATCGGCTGCACAGCTTATATAATAGCCTCCACTAGCAGCAACATCACCCATACTTACAACAACTGGCTTTTCTTTCTTGGCCAAAACAACCTCATGCCAAATAACATCGCTTGCAATAACGCTACCACCAGGACTATTCACTCGTAGTACAATAGCCTTTACATTTTTATCTAATCTTGCTTTGCGCAGTAAGTTTTTGAACTCGTCGCTTGCTACCACACCATCAGCCCCCTTACCATCAATAATATCGCCATTGGCGTAAATAACAGCGATTTTATGATCACTCGAACTTGCATCAACCGTTACTGCCTGACCGTATTTTGAAAGCGTTACAAAATTGATTTTATCGGTAGCCTTGGCACCTATTTTCTTTAAGATTTCGCCTTTAACATCATCATCATATTTTACTGCATCAATGAGTTTGTATTTGGCAGCATCGGCGGGTGTTTGAATAGCACCTGTATTGGCCAAATTTCTAAGCTGTGCAGTATCAAGCTTTCTTCCATCTGCAATTTTTGCCAACATTTGGTTGTATAAATCGCCTAGCCATACCATTGTTTGTAGCTTGTTAGCATCTGTCATTGCAGTTGCTCTGAAAGGCTCCGTGAAGCTTTTAAACTTTCCAGCATAAAATATTTGCGGTTCAATTTCAAGCTTATCGAGCAACCCTTTGTAAAAAGTATATTCAACCGATAAGCCACCCCATTCAAACAAACCTTTGGGCTGTACATACACATGTTCGGCTGCAGAAGCAAGGTAGTAGGCTGTTTGAAACACCGTTTCGCCATAAGCAATCACAAACTTCTTACTCTTTCTAAACTTTAACAGTGCTGTTCTTAATTCTTCTGTAGCTGCATAACCATTGGTATTCATGTTCATTTTGATGTAAATACCAGACACCTTACTATCTGTAGCAGCATGTTCAATCAATTTAACAGCTTCATGCAAGCTTGGTATATCATCGGCATCGCCACTTAAAGCTCCAAACGGATTTTCAACATGTTGCTCTGCAAAAGGTACTGAGAGGTCTAACACTAAAACAGCTTTATCGCCAATGGCAACATCTTTCGTGCTACTCGCAGCCGATACACCAATACCAATGATAATGAACACGCCAAGTACAGTGAATATAATCAACGCCAATAACGACGCGAAGAAGGTTTTTAAAAATCCACGCATAAATCTCTAATGTATAGGATGAAAATAGCAATACATTCGCCAGCTCAATTACACAGTTGTATGAACAGTGCGTACATATTGATGGGTGGCAATTTAGGCAACAGAGAGGAATATCTGCAACAAGCAGCCACTTTCATAGCACAATTGATCGGTAAAGTAGCACAAGCATCGGCTATTTATGAAACAGCACCTTGGGGTTTAAGCCACCAACCAGGCTTTTTAAATCAGGTTATGCATGTAATAACACCCATGAATGCCCACGATTG
>DMPB01000150.1:7598-9170 GCA_003456175.1 Chitinophagaceae bacterium
GCCTACAACAACTCTTACTAATCGAAGAAAAAATGGGCAGAAAAAGATTGTTGAAAAATGGTCCTCGAACAATCGACCTTGATATCCTCTTTTTCAATAACGATGTTATTCAAGATGCTGCATTGGTAGTGCCACATCCTCGATTACAAGAACGCCGCTTTGTATTGGTACCATTAGCAGAGATTGCTCCTAACTATGTGCACCCACTTTTACACGTAAGTGTAGCTGATTTATTAAAAAACTGTACCGACACACTCGATGTGTATAAAAAATAACAGCTACACCTTAGAACAATAATATTTTTGAGCGGGCTATGAAGTATCATTTTATTACGATAGAAGGGAATATTGGCGCTGGAAAAACAACGCTTTCCACCATTTTAAGTGAACGCTTAAATGGCCGTTTGATTTTGGAAGAATTTGCAGATAATCCATTTCTATCGAAATTCTATGAACATCCAGAACAATACGCTTTTCCTTTAGAACTTTTCTTTATGGCCGAACGCTATAAACAACTGAAGGAGGTATTGCAAACGAAAGATTTGTTTCAACAAGTTACCATTTCAGATTACTTGTTCACTAAGTGTTTGTTGTTTGCTAAAGTAAACTTACCTACAGAAGAGTTTCGGTTGTATCAAAAACTGTTCGATATCATTCACAACCAACTGCTTTTTCCTGATATTTTGATATACCTACACGCACCTGTGCAAAAGCTCCAACGAAATATCAAAAAACGTAACCGTCCATATGAACAAAGCATCCCCGACGAGTATCTTTTTAACCTACAAGAAACCTATACCAGCTATATTAAACAACACCATATTAAAACCTTGTTTGTAGATGCTAGTAATGCCGATTTTCTGGAAAATGAACTACACGTACAAACCATTTTAGATGCGTTAGAAAAAGATTACGAACCAGGGCAACACTTTTTAACCTTACCATAAACCAACAGATGTGAGTGCAATACAAGCCTTACGGGTAAAAGAATATCGCCAACTATTGTTGGGGCGTTTTCTTTTTATCATGGGGCTGCGTATGCTAGGCACTTTGGTAGGCTGGTGGATTTATGAACTCACACAAGACCCTTTTGCCATTGGCTTAATAGGATTATCAGAAGTTATCCCTGCTATTTCGTTGGCATTGTATGCCGGCCATGTTATCGATATCAGAGATAAACGCAGCTTACTTATTACAGGTGTTATCAGCTATTTTATTTGTTGTTGTGCACTATGGTGGCTTTCAAGCGAAACAAGTCTTGCTCAACTAGGTAATCAACTTACTAGTTGGTGTATCTATGGCGTTATTTTTTGCACCGGCATCATTAGAGCATTTACAGGTCCCACTTTTCATGCTATACTGGCGAGTGTTGTACCCCGACATTTACTGCAAAGTGCTACTACCCTGAATCAGGGTACTTGGCTCACAGCTTCTGTAGCAGGCCATGCACTGGGCGGGCTACTCATTGCAGCTATTGGTATTCATGGTACGATTACTTGTATTATTACTATGGTGGCTATGGGCTTTGTATTTCTGGCGCAGCTTACCGCTAAACCTCCAATGCCGAAAAACA
>DMPB01000144.1:0-248 GCA_003456175.1 Chitinophagaceae bacterium
CTGCTAAATGGGTATAATAAAAGAGCAAGGCTACACAGCAATGCCCCAAACAAAAAATATGGCTTACGGCGACCAAATTTTGGATGCCATGTTTTATCACTTAAAGCACCAATGATAGGTTGTACTACTAGCCCAGTTACAGGGCCGGCTAAGTTCAGCAGTGGAATTTCATCGGGACTGGCGCCTAAAAAATCGTAGATGGGGTTCACCGCACTTTGTTGCAAGCCAAAACTGTATTGAATGCCAAA
>DMPB01000144.1:479-687 GCA_003456175.1 Chitinophagaceae bacterium
CCAAAACTGTATTGAATGCCAAAAAAGCCAACATTCATATTAATAATTTGCCAAAAACTGAGGCGTGGTTTGGTACCTGAAAGCATAAGCAAGCGTGTTCATTTGGAAAGATACAATCCCACGGCCCAAGCTGCTAGCCTTCAACTACAATTTAAAGATACTGTCGCCTTTAATGTTTTTTTAAGTCGCCTTACGGCAAATGAAGTAA
>DMPB01000144.1:910-2683 GCA_003456175.1 Chitinophagaceae bacterium
CGCCTTACGGCAAATGAAGTAACATACAATAACGAATTCATAAGTGATTGCGAAGCACATTTACCGTAAGGTGTTTGTTCTAACAAAAAGATATGCTTAAAGCTGCTTACTTTGCCATACTAAATATTTGCGGATGCTTTTTTCAATGACCGGCTTCGGAAGGGCCGAGCAAACCATAGGCGATAAAAATTTTATTGTAGACATACGTAGCCTTAACGGCAAGCAGCTCGATGTTAGGCTTACACTGCCCAGTTTATTGAAGCCCTACGAAATTGATATTCGCAACCGCATTGCTGCAGGCCTGGAGCGTGGCAGCGTAGAATGTAGCATTTATCTAAAACAAAATGGTGCAGCAAAATCGTTGGCTATTAATACCGATTTAGTGGCTGCATATTACGAGCCGCTGCAACAAATGGCAGCACAAAAGGGCTGGAATGTGGAGGGTGTTTTGGCTGCTATCTTGCGCATGCCAGAAGTGGTAGCACCACCTACAGAAATATTGAGCGAAGCCGAGTATCATAGTTTTATACCGGTACTATCTTCGGCGATAGAAGCACTCAACCAACATCGAAAAGAAGAAGGTGCAGCGCTAGAGGTAGATTTGTTGCAACGTATTACGGCCATAAGCCAACACCAAGCTGCTATTCAAGCATTGGCCCCCAATCGTCGTACAAAAATCAAAGAAGGGTTAGTGAAATTGCTCGAAGAGCAAGTAGGCCCCGAACACTACGATGCTAACCGCCTAGAGCAAGAGTTAATTTATTATATCGAGAAAATAGATATTAGCGAAGAACAGGTACGTTTATCGAATCATTTGCAGTATTTCAAAACCATGCTGCAAGAACCCGATAAAGGAAAGGGCAAAAAACTGTCGTTCATTATTCAAGAAATTGGTAGAGAAATTAATACTACCGGCAGCAAAGCCTACGATGCCGACATCCAGAAAATTGTAGTGCTTATGAAAGACGAATTAGAAAAAGCCAAAGAACAAATTTTAAACGTATTGTAATGGTTATAAAGCAGTTGTATGTTGCTGTTTGTATGGTTACGTTGGTTGTAGTAAGCGCTGCTTGCACAAACATCAACATATATGAACGTACGGAGTATTTTCCTACGCATACATGGGCCGATTCAGTGAAGCCCAGCTTTACCTTTAACATCACTGATACCACACAGCCCTACAATTTATACATAGTGTTACGCCATACCGATGCCTATCACTTCAATAATATGTGGGTAAATGTTACCACAAAAGCACCTCAAGGCAAGCCTGAAACACAAATGTTAGAACTACCACTTGCTACCAATGCAAATGGTTGGCTCGCTAAAGGTATGGACGATATCTTTGAACATAGAATTCGTATTAACCAATATCCCGTTAACTTGAAGTTGGGTACGTACCAATTCACACTACAACATACCATGCGTGAAAACCCATTGACCAATGTGTTGAATGCTGGAATACGTGTTGAAAGACTGCAATAGTTACTGATTATCATCACCATCATTGTAATATTTACCGTAAGGCATGCTTTTTTCTGATGTAATTGGACAACAAGAGGTGAAACAACACCTTACCGATTTGGTGGCAAACAATCGGTTGAGCCATGCATTGCTCTTTTTGGGTAAAGAAGGAAGTGGTGCGCTGCCCCTTGCCGTAGCTTTTGCACAGTACTTGGTGAGCTTGCCACAGCAGGCTGCCGCAGAACCTGTAGCCGATTTATTTGGTGGATTTTCGCCATTACCAACCGATAACGAGGTATCGGCCTTCAT
>DMPB01000006.1:0-1191 GCA_003456175.1 Chitinophagaceae bacterium
CAAAAGCTTACACTTTCCCGACCATCAATAATTCGGTGGTCGTAACTTAAAGCCAAGTACATCATTGGTCGAATTTCTACTTTTCCATTCACTGCCATTGGGCGTTCTTGTATTTTATGCATACCCAAAATGGCACTTTGAGGAATATTGATAATTGGCGTACTCATTAAGCTACCAAATACACCACCATTGGTAATAGTAAATGTACCACCTTGCAAATCTTCGGCAGTAAGCTTGCTATCACGTGCTTTACCAGCTAATTCTACCACTTTCTTCTCAATATCGGCCATGCTAAGACTTTCAACATTGCGGATTACAGGTACTGTTAAACCACGTGGAGTGCTTACTGCAATAGATATGTCTGCATAATCGTGATAAACAATGCTATCACCATCAATGTAAGCATTTACCGCCGGCCATTCACTAAGTGCTACTGCACAAGCTTTTGCGAAGAAGCTCATAAAGCCAAGATTCACGTTATGTAGTTCTTTGAACTTGTCTTTATATTGCTTACGCACTTCCATAATTCGTGTCATATCTACCTCATTGAAGGTAGTGAGCATGGCTGTGGTATTTTTAGCTTCTACCAAGCGGCGGCTAATGGTTCTACGAAGATTACTCATCTTCTCTTTACGCTCATTACGACTGAATAGTGTGCCACCATCTGCAAAAGCTTTTTTGCCAGGATTGTTGAGCGCATCTAGCACGTCGTTTTTCATAATCTTACCACCGTAGCCTGAAGGCTTAATATCTGATGGGTTTACTTTTTTATCAGCAATAATGGCCGATGCAACAGGTGTTGCTTTAATATCGTTTGATACACTTGTTACAGGTGCCTGTGAAGTAGCTGCTGCAGGTGTTGTAGGTGCTGCGGCGGCAACTGTTGGCATGCTATTAGTTGGCACTGCAACATCGGAATTGATTTTTGCAATGGCGTCACCAATTTTTATTACATCGCCTTCGGCTACGAGTGTTTCTAATTGTCCGGCTTCTTCTGCATTGAGTTCGAAGGTTGCTTTTTCACTTTCTAACTCGGCAATTACTTCATCGCGGCGCACCAATTCGCCTGATTTTTTTACCCATTTTAGTACGGTAACTTCTGTAATACTTTCGCCAATAACGGGTACTTTCATTTCAATGATACCTTTACCAGCGGCTTTTGCTTCTTCATTTACCGTAAGGTTAGCTGTA
>DMPB01000006.1:1421-1716 GCA_003456175.1 Chitinophagaceae bacterium
CATTTACCGTAAGGTTAGCTGTAGTAGGTGTCGCTACTTCAACAGGTGCAGTAGCGGCAGTTGCTGACGCCGTTGGTGCTGCAGCAGTATCGTCTATTTGTGCCATTACATCGCCAATGTTAATGGTATCGCCTTCGGCAAATTTCGTATGCAAAATGCCTGCCTTTTCGGCATTCACTTCGAATGTGGCTTTTTCACTTTCTAGTTCGGCAATTACTTCATCGCGTTGTACGTAGGCTCCATCTTTTTTTACCCATTTTAACAAGGTAACTTCTGTAATACTTTCACCTACCGT
>DMPB01000006.1:1742-1879 GCA_003456175.1 Chitinophagaceae bacterium
ATCATGGCGTTCGCTTTGCATTTCCCGTAAGGGAGAAGTTATAATTTATATACTACAATTACATTACTGTAAATGTAGGACTGTTAAATACTAAATGCTGTTTCTATTATCTCTGCTTGCTCTTGTTGGTGTACTTT
>DMPB01000006.1:2106-2325 GCA_003456175.1 Chitinophagaceae bacterium
GCTTGCTCTTGTTGGTGTACTTTCATGTAACCAGTAGCAGTGGCGGCACTCGCTTGGCGGCTAATGATACCATAGTTGATGCTGGTTAAATTCATACGTAAGAAGGCCGCTGCACCCATATTGAGTGGCTCTTCTTGTACCCAAAACCATACTGCCTTTGCGTACTTTTTATACAGTGCAGCCAGTTGTTTTTCTGGTAATGGATACAGTTGCTCTACA
>DMPB01000006.1:2551-3069 GCA_003456175.1 Chitinophagaceae bacterium
GGATACAGTTGCTCTACACGTACAATGGCAACATCGGACCTATTTTCTTTTTGTTGTTTTTCTGCGAGGTCGAAATATATTTTACCGCTACAGAACAATACTTTCTTCACATTGCTAGTGTCGGTAATAGTAGCATCGTCAATCACTTCTTGGAAGCCTCCGTTGATGAATTCATTCATGTGGCTGTAACTGCCTGGATGACGCAGGTTGGCCTTTGGTGAAAAGTTAATAAGTGGCTTACGGAAATCCCAAGTGAGCTGTCGACGTAACGCGTGGAAGAAATTGGCTGCTGTGGTAATATTGGTTACAATCATGTTCAATTCGGCACACATTTGTAAGAAACGTTCTAAACGTGCACTGCTGTGCTCGGGGCCTTGACCTTCATAACCGTGTGGTAAAAGCATTACTACACCGTTCATACGTTGCCACTTTTGTTCGCCACTGCTAATGAACTGATCTATCATGGTTTGGGCACCATTACAGAAATCGCCGAACTGTGCTTCCCAGAGTACTAAAGC
>DMPB01000006.1:3330-4747 GCA_003456175.1 Chitinophagaceae bacterium
CCCATGGCATAACCGTATTCAAAACCTAATACTCCATATTCGCTTAACAATGAATTGTAAATAAGGAACCGTTGTTGATTTTCTTGGAAGTGATTTAAACGGTTGTACCCTTTATCGGTAGCTTCATCACGAATTACTGCATGACGGTGGCTAAAAGTTCCACGCTTAACATCTTGTCCGCTCATGCGAACAATCTTACCCTCTACTAATAAGCTGGCATAGGCTAGTAGTTCGCCTGTACTCCAATCAACCTTTTGTTCGCCTTCGAAAAGCTTGATTTTATCTTGTAATAATTTCTCTACCTTTTTCAGCGGCTTAATGGTATCGGGCCATTGCATCAAACCTTGGAATAAACGACGAAACTCTGATTCGCTGATTGCCGTTGCTGGGCTTTGCTCAAAATCGGCGGATGTTGCTTTGCGTAAGCTACGCCACCACTCTTCAGGTAATTGAAATTTGTACGGTAGCGGATTCTGTTTGATTTCGTCTAATCGCTCTTGCAAATCGTTCCAGAATTTTTGCTCCATTTCTTTAGCAAGCCCTTGTGCTTCAGGCTTACCATTATTCATCAAGTATTGCGTATACACTTCTCTCGGATTCGGATGCTTATCAATTAAGGCATACAAATGCGGTTGTGTATATTTTGGATCATCGCCTTCGTTGTGGCCATGGCGACGATAACATAGCATGTCTATAAAAATATCGGCATTAAAGCGTTGACGGTACTCGGCTGCAATTTGTGCCGCACGAACAACTGCTTCTGCATCATCGCCATTAACATGTAATACAGGAGCCTGGATCATTGCTGCAAGCGAGGTACAGTAATCGCTGCTACGTGCATCATCAAAATCTGTAGTGAACCCAATTTGGTTATTAATTACAAAGTGGATGGTACCACCAGTGTAATAACCACGCAGATTACTCATTTGTACGATTTCGTATACAATACCTTGGCCAGCCACAGAAGCATCACCATGAATTAATATGGGTAATACTTTTTTATAGTCGCTGTTATAGATTACATCGGCCTTTGCTCGAGCAAAACCAAGCACTACAGGATCTACAGCCTCAAGGTGACTTGGGTTAGGTGCTAATTTCAAATTCACACGATGGCCATCGGCTGTTTCCATAACGCCACTATAACCCATGTGATATTTAACATCGCCGCTACCCATAGTGGTATCAGGTACCGCCTTACCTTCGAACTCTGTAAAAATTTGTTCGTATGTTTTGCCTAAGATATTAGCCAATACATTCAAACGTCCACGGTGAGCCATGCCAATAATCACTTCTTCAACACCATCTTTCGCTGATGTTGAAATAATACTATCAAGTGCTGGAATTGTATTCTCACCTCCTTCTAATGAAAAACGCTTTTGACCAATGTATTTGGTATGCAAAAACTTTTCAAATAGTA
>DMPB01000006.1:5010-5152 GCA_003456175.1 Chitinophagaceae bacterium
ATAGTACGCCTTGATTAAGCTTCTCTAGAATTCTACGGCGGTCTTCAATGCCAAATGGTTGTGCAAAACGGGTTTCTACCGCATCGGCCAACCATTGAATACGCTCCATATCGTTCAATGCACTGTATTCTACACCAACACT
>DMPB01000006.1:5363-9652 GCA_003456175.1 Chitinophagaceae bacterium
CACCAACACTGCTGGCATAACATTTTGTAAGCTTCGCAAGAATATCTTTTAAAGTGGCTTGTTCTAAGCCTATAAACTTTCCAGCATCGAACTTGGTGGCAAGATCGGCGTCTGATAAGCCGAAGTAGCTTAAGTCTAAATTGGCCTTTCTATCTTTTCTCGGACGAATCGGATTGGTTTTAGCAATCAAATGACCTTTCTTGCGGTACGCTTGAATAAGTTGATATACAGCAAATTCCTTACTCAAATTACCTGCACTAACAGCAGTGCCATTTGCAGATGTTTTTACGTCACTAACTGCACCAATATTTACTGCAAAGTCAAAACCCTCAAAAAACTTTTTCAAATCAGCATCTACGCTATTCGGATCGGCTTCAAACGCTCTGTAAAGGCTTTCTATGTAAGCGGGATGAGAATTAGTGATGTAAGAAAAATCCTTCATTATCTGGCAATATTTGTACTGTTAGAGTGATGGTTCGCAAATATCGGCAAATGCAACATACGGCAGGCTGTATTTTGCAAGCTTTCCACGATATTTTGCAGTATTTTCTCAATTTCTATGGAACACCTTGTAAGCATACCTCAAAGCAACTGCTACAACCATTAATCGCTTAGATTTTATTGGTATTTTTCAAAAAAAATCTTGTCATTTAGAAAAATACCCTACTTTTGCCGTCCGAAAAAAGAAAATCATGGCAAACCATAAAGCAACAAAAAAAGACGTTCGTCAAGCAGCTAAACGCAGAGACAGAAACCGTTACTATGGTAAAACTACCCGTAACGCTATTCGTGATTTGAAAGCCCAGAAAGAAGAAAAGGCTTACGACGAAAATCTGCCATTGGTTGCCTCAATGATCGATAAGTTAGCTAAGCGTGGCATCATCCACAAAAACAAAGCTGCTAACTTAAAAAGCAAATTAGCTCGTAAAACACATACCGCAGCTGCTCACTAATTAGTGGTAGAGGCTCATGATATTTCGGGTCGTTAGCATGTGAATACTGCTAACGACTTTTTTGTATGGAATACCCGTAAGTAATTACCTACGGGTATTTTTATGTGGCCTTACGGCAAATGAAGTTGCAGGTATTGGTACAATAAAAATAGGCGTTTCTGTTGCTGTAATCGTAACCCTATCACTAGTTACTGGAAGCGTTATCATGTTCATTTCATTCGCATACAATTGTGGCTGATACACCCTAACCGCAGTTGTATGCGCTGGCAATACGATGGTACACGCTTGCGTAGTACCATTTTCAGTTGGCATGTATACTGCATACATCAAACTATCATTAGTAGGGTTGCGATACACATCGACCATAGGAAGCGTATCTAACGTTTTAGAGAAAGTATAACTACCAAATAGTTCTTGCAATTGCCATAAATAATTGGCAGCTGGCTTGCGAGTGTAGTTATCGAATAACAGTCCTGATGTGGCAAACTGTGTAGCATTCGTAGTATCAACATCATGTGCCATGTAAAAGAACACCTTTGCAACTCCAGCCTTAGCATACAATAGCGATGTACGCAGCATCCAATCGGCGTGTGTTTGCAAGGCAGATTTTCCACCAATAGCAATAGCCCTATACTTACTCTGTGGATGCATATCGTAGCCTGTTTCAGTTACCCAAACCGGCATACCACGTAATCGTTGTTTCGCAATAGCGATAAACGCTTTTGCAGTTGCCATAGCATTGGTAACCTCTGGGGCAGCTCCACGTGTTGGGTTACCACTTTGCGATGCACCCGCATCAGTAGCATAGTAATGATAATTAATTACATCCCAACAAACATCAACAGCTCCATTCGATTTAATCCCCCTATGTTCAGCACACCAATCAATCATACCGTTTAAATAATCGGTACTAGGATTCGCAGTGCCAGCCATTACCACCTGCATGGTAGGATCGGCTTGTTTTACGCCTACGCCTACACCCAATGTTCCTTTATGACCATCATAAAATGCCGATAAATTAGCAGCATATTCTCTACCCGTTTGATACGCTTTTCGCCCCTTCCACCATTTATCACGTTCATTATCACATTCTATGTATTGCACCGTATTTAAGCCTACTCTAATTTGGTTCACAGGGTCGAAATTCCAACGTGGTGTTGCATTCACTTGTAATAAAGCTGGTGACAACAAAGTATTACGGCCATACCTTGCGGTAAATTGAAAGGCCAATCGAGCTTGTTCGATGTAGCTGGCAGGGTCTTGCAAATTAGCAGTACTTGCAGCAGGAATATTCTCATGATCACGATCAGCTGCAGGATACCATTGTTGCAATAACCAATCTGGAATTGTTTTAATACAAGCTAATACTGGTATTTGCTGTTGTTGTAGAAATTGGTATAACGTATCGTAGTTCCAACTGCCTTCCCCAGAAGGGTTAAACGTGTAGCCTGCAGCAGATGGCTGCAATCGCTTCCAATCTAAATAATGTCGTAATCCTTTAAATGCTTGCATTCCACGCCATCGTACACTATCTATGGCATCTGGTTGTTCCGGTCGCATATAATCCCATTCAAAGGCGTTAATACCGGTCATTGCTGCAAGTGGTGCATAAGTGTTACTATCTGTGCGTGTGTTGCTACTGTCATTTACCGTAAGGTAATTACCATACAACATTATTTCTGATGGATAATCGTTCCAGCCATCAAGCACTAAATATCTCGGTTGTACAACTGGCGTGTCGAGTGTAAATACATTCGCCGGACTATCAGGATATGGCCCTACCCATGTGTTCCAGCGACTACCAGTAAAAGTGGCAATGAGCTTACGTTGCCAATTACTATCAATTACAAATAACCGCATAGGCTTTGTTGCACTACCACCATTCCAATCAAAAAAACGAATTTGCCGTAAGGTTACCTTCTCTGTTGGTTCAAAACGATAATAGCTTTCGTAATTAGGAAGTAGCTTGTGCCAACTAATATCAATATTGCTGTAAATGCTACTATCAAAAAGCTGAGCAACGGCATCTGGTTCGTGGTTCATACTATACCAGCGCTTTTCATCTATCGGAATAAGTTGTGTACCCTGGATAGGAGAAAATTGCATTTGTGCACTACTGCATGCAGTGAATAATAAGATAACAGGTAGTACGGTTCGGAGTAAGCGAGTAGATAGCATATGCAGTGTTGATAGGCATTTCATAGCTCAGCGATATTGGATTATAAAAGCCTAAAATAAGAAAAACCCCGCAAGCTTTGCTTGCAGGGTTTAAATATGGTTGTTGTCGTATACTACTAGTAACGGTTACCACCACCGTAGCCACCGCGGCTTCCGCCACCGTAACCACCGCCGCCACGGTTGCCACCACCGTAACCACCACGGCTACCACCGCCGCTGCTACGATCGTTACCGAAACTACGCTTCTTGAAACCACCTTCACCAGCTGGGCGAGGTTGGCTTTCGTTAACTACTAACTTACGACCACCGATTTCTTGCTCATTTAAAGCAGAGATAGCAGCACGAGCTGCATCATCATCAGCCATTTCAACGAAACCGAAACCTTTGCTACGATCGTTGTTAAATTTGTCAGTAACTACCTTTGCACTGCTTACTTCTCCGTAAGGGGCAAAAAGGTTTTCAAGATCTTCACTGGTTAAAGTCCAGCTAAGATTTCCAACGTAAATGTTCATCTTCAAAAATTGAAAAAAATTAAAAAGCCAAAGAAAACAGTGAACCCAGCACCCAAAACATTTACGCAAGAAACGCTCGAACGTGAGAACTGCACCAATGGAATATCTTAGCGAAGATACTACAAGCATTGAACTGACAAAATATACTACCTTAAATTTCCAAAACGATAACAAAACTATTCATGCAACAATCAACTATACCTCTTAGTCAACTCATTATAGGCTGTATGCGATGGGGTTTGTGGGGAGCAAAATTTAATACACAACAATACCAAGAAACTATTGAATGGTGCGTTAATAAAGGGCTCACCAGTTTTGACCATGCTGATATTTATGGCGATTATACCACAGAAGCCGAATTTGGGAACGCCTTACGGCAAATGAAGATTCAACGAGAATCCATTCAACTTATTACTAAATGTGGCATTAATATGCCTTGTAACACTAGGCCTGAATATCAAGTAAAGGCTTATGATACTAGTGCAGCCTTTATTATTGAGAGTGCTGAGCGTAGTTTAAGAAACTTACAAACAGAGTATATAGACATACTATTGATACACCGCCCTAGTCCGCTGATGCACCCAGACGAAATTGCAAAAGCCGTTGAATACCTAACTACTGCGGGTAAAATAAAAGCATTTGGCGT
>DMPB01000006.1:9846-10330 GCA_003456175.1 Chitinophagaceae bacterium
CGTAAGTAACTTCAAACCTAGTCAGGTGAGTATGCTATCGGCCATTGTACCACCAAGGTATAATCAAATAGAAATATCATTACAGCAACTTTCTGCATTTACAGATGGTACACTAGATCAATGTATAGAAAAGCAAATACAACCCATGGCGTGGTCGCCGTTGGCAGGAGGCAATCTATCTTCAAATCAAAACTTAGAAGCCCTTACGAAAAAAATAGCAGCCCAATATGAAACAACAGAAGAAGCCATTATGCTAAGCTTTCTTGCAAAACATCCAAGCAAAATAATAAGTGTGATAGGAACTAGTAATAAGGAACGTATGAAAAGGTGCTTAGCATTTAAAGAGGTAACCCTAAGCAATCAAGATTTTTTTGAACTATACAGTACAGCTTTGGGCCATGATATTCCGTAAACTATCCATCTTCTCTATCAAAACATATGTTGTAGCATAACTGCATAAAGCATACAAACAAAAAACGCCTTA
>DMPB01000213.1:0-3082 GCA_003456175.1 Chitinophagaceae bacterium
TGTGGGGCGGCCGAAGGCCGCCCCACATCAATTATTACAATCGTTATACGCATTCGTTGTAACTTAATCTCGCACGTAATGCTATTTACCGCAAGGTACTTAACATTTTATGGCACGCTGATGTACTTATGTACTTGAGCACTTAATCGCCATTGCGGATTAGCTTTAATGTAATTTATAATTAGCGGCAATACAGCATCACGTTTGTCCCACTCGGGTTGCAAGTATAACTTACAATGCTTACTCACTTGTGCGGCAAATTGTTCTGCCCATTCAAAATCGGTTTTGTTGTATATCACCACTTTTAACTCATTGGCAAGCGGTAATACTTCTGGCAGAGGTGCTTTAAATTTTTTCGGCGATAAACATACCCAATCCCAACTGCCACTCATGGGGCTACTCCCCGATGTTTCGATATTGGTTTCAAAACCTAGCTGCTGAAATGCTTGTGTTAATGTAGTTAAATCGTGCATTAAAGGTTCGCCACCAGTAATCACAATAATGGGCTTTACTTCAGTATTTTTTTGTTCGGCAGCAATCGCAGTAGTGGCCATATCAACAATAGTTGCAACAGCATACTGTGGGTGCTTGCTTGCATCCCAACTATCTTTCACATCGCACCAAAAGCAACCCACATCGCAACCGCCTAAACGTATAAAATAAGCCGCCCTTCCCTGGTGGAAACCTTCGCCTTGTAAGGTATAGAAATGTTCCATCACGGGTAAGGTAGTGCTTGTTATTGCAGTAGCATTTATCATGTATTACAACGTAATTCCCTTTCTAAATAAATATGCTTTTAGCGTGTTTTGTAACAAGCCAGCAATTGTCATTAACCCTACACCACCTGGTACCGGCGTTATATAGCTAGTTAGTGGTGCTACGCTATCAAAATCAACATCGCCTTTAATGGCAAAGCCAGTTTTTTTAGTAGCATCGGCAACACGTGTAATACCTACATCTATTACCACAGCACCGGGTTTAATCATATCGGCAGTAACAAAGCCAGGCTTGCCCAATGCCGCAACAACAATATCGGCTTGCTTACACAAATCGGCCAAGTTGTGCGTATGACTATGAGCTACGGTTACGGTACAATTACCATAAGGGTGATTACTACTAAGCAACACACTCATAGGCCTACCAACAATATTGCTTCTACCAATTACTACAGCATGCTTGCCTTTGGTGTTAATATTGTAATGCTCCAACATTAGCATTATGCCATAAGGTGTAGCAGGTACAAAAGTATCTAAGCCTTGCACCAACTTACCCACACTTACGGGGTGAAAGCCATCAACATCTTTAGCAGGGTCAATGGCTTCAATTACTTTTTGTTCGCTAATGTGTTTCGGCAATGGCAACTGCACCAAAATACCATCTATAGCATCGTTGTTATTACACTGTGTAATGGTATCGAGTAATTCGGCTTCGGTAGTATTTGCCGTAAGGCGTATTAAAGTACTTTCAAAACCCACTTCGGCACAATTTTTAACCTTGCTGGCTACATATGTTTCGCTGGCACCATTATCGCCAACTAGAATGGCAGCCAAGTGAGGCGGCCTTAAGCCTTGCGATTGTAAGTTTTTAACCTGAGCAGCCAGTTGTGCTTTGTAGGCTGCGGCGGTAAGTTTTCCGTCTAACAGTTGCATGGCGGCAAAGGTAGCAGTTATCGTTCGAAAGGCGGGCCTTACGGTAAAAGTTAATACGCTGCCTTATGGCAAATGCAAAAGCACACTGCATTTTGCCCTTTGAATACTTACAACTACTTTTGCGGCCGCAAAACTTAGTATTTACAACAACAAAACATTTGCAATGGCAACAACTGCAGACATCAGCCGTGGTTTGATTATTAAACTCGATGGCAGCTTATACAGTGTTATTGAATTTGGCGAAAACAAAACTGCTCGTGCCGCCGCTAAAGTATGGGCTAAACTAAAGGGTGTAGATAACAACCGTTCTATCGAAAAAACATGGAACAGTGGCGAAACCATTTTTCCGGTACGTGTTGAAAAGAAGGCCTTTCAATTCTTGTATAAAGATGAAAGCGGTTACAACCTCATGAACAACGAAACCTTCGAACAAATTGCACTTGCCGAAGAAATGATTGATGCACCGCAGTTTTTGAAAGATGGTAGTGAAGTTTTTGTGTTTATTAATACGGAAACTGATCAGCCGATTGGTGCAGAACTTCCAGAAAAAATTGTGATGACTATCACTTATTGCGAACCGGGCCTACGTGGCGATACTGCTACTCGTGCTCTTAAACCTGCCACTGTTGAAACTGGTGCTACTGTAATGGTTCCTTTGTTTGTGAACGATGGTGAAGTAATTCGTATCAACACCAAAACAGGTGAATACGTTGAGCGTGTGAAAGATTAATCATTTACCGTAAGGTATACCTAGCTTTTAAGTTAAGGGGTTGTTGCTACGCAACAACCCCTTAACTTTTTTAATAACATGCTATAGCCCATATTTCTGCCATAATTCAGGCAAAGGCAGGTTTATTTCAATATTTGCTCTTGTATGCGGATGCGGAAACACTAAACTGCTTGCTTGCAAAAAAATGCTACCATCGGGGGTGGTTCTAGCATAACCGTATTTAACATCGCCAACAATGGGCGAACCAATTGCAGCAAATTGTGCTCTGATTTGATGGAATCGACCGGTTTTTAAATGCACCTGTAATAAATGATAGCGTTGAGAACTTTTCAATAGCGTATAATCGAGGTTGGCCTGCTTACTATGCGCTACAGGCTTTGCATAAGCTTTTACTTTTTTATTAGCCTGACTTTGTACTAACCAATGTTGTAAACTTCCGCTTGCAGGCGTTGGAGCTACTGCTACAACAGCATGGTATTTTTTTTGAACAAGTCCGCTACTCCACAAAGCACTCATTTGGGTTTGCATTTCGCCTGTTTTGGCCAAGAGCCAAATACCACTTACCCTTTGATCGAGTCTATGTATAGGATGCAACGGTTCACTTTGCGATAGTGTTTTAAGCAATGCAAAATCTACCTCGCAGGGTATTCCAGCTGGTTTATGCACCGCTATCAAGTATTCATCTTCAAATAAAATAGAAATA
>DMPB01000213.1:3279-4559 GCA_003456175.1 Chitinophagaceae bacterium
TCAAATAAAATAGAAATATCCATAGCGTACGAAGGTACCTTTAATACCTGCATTGCTAGGTTTTAATTTGTACAGCAGGCTACTAGCTCAAGCTACCCCACTGTATTACGCCACCGCCAATTACCTCATCGCCTTCGTACATAACAGCACTCTGACCGGGAGCAATACTTTTTACTTTTTCATAAAACTGCACTTTAACACCATTATCGGCAGTGTACAAATTGCTAAGTGCGCCTTTATCTTTATATCTAATTTTTGTGATAGCCTCCATACCGTTGGTAATGCCATCGTATTTCATCCAGTTAATTTTAGTAACCAACATGGTACTTTGTTCTAAATCGGCTTCATCGCCTAGCACAACGGTATTTGTATCGGGGTCAATTGCTGTTACATAAGCAGGCTTCCCCAAGGCAATATCTAACCCTTTTCGCTGACCAATAGTGTAAAAAGGATAACCTTTATGTTGCCCTAACTTTTTACCAGTTTTATCTACAAACCAACCACCTGCAACACGTTCTTCTAAGCCTTCTACCCTACGCTTTAAAAAGCCTCTGTAATCGTTATCAGGAACAAAACAAATTTCGTAACTCTCACTCTTTTTAGCCAATTCAGGATACCCAAAATCGAGTGCCATTTGGCGTATTTCGGTTTTACGATACTTACCAAGTGGCATAATAGTTCTGCTCAATAATTCTTGATCAAGCCCCCACAAAACATAACTCTGATCTTTCATTTCGTCTGGCCCTTTGCTGATGGTGTATCTACCATTATCGGCAGCAACAATATTGGCGTAATGCCCTGTGGCAATGAAATCGCAGCCCAAAGCATTGGCACGCTTCAACAAAGCACGCCATTTGATATGCGTATTACACATCACACAAGGGTTAGGCGTACGTCCGGCTAAATATTCGTCTACAAAATTTTCAATTACAAAGTCGCCAAACTCTTCTCTGATATCTAAAATAAAATGCGGAAAACCATGATGCACCGCCGCCTGCCTTGCATCGTTAAAGCTATCTACATTACAACAACCGGTTTCTTTACTGCTATTGGTACTGGTTGCATAATCCCAAGTTTTCATGGTAATACCTACCACCTCATACCCTTCGTGATGCAACATCAATGCCGTAACGGTACTATCAATACCACCACTCATTGCTACCAACACTTTTCCTTTACCGCTCATTCAAAAAAATTTCTGCGAAGATACAACCAAAAAAAGGGCTTCATATCAGCACCACTTTCGATAAAAGCAATAAGTACCTTACGGTAAATGTTGT
>DMPB01000213.1:4782-5507 GCA_003456175.1 Chitinophagaceae bacterium
AAGTACCTTACGGTAAATGTTGTAGCTGCTCGGCAATTTCTTTAACATAAGCACCACCCTCGTACACTTGCACAATCTGATGCTTTGCATTAAACACTACTACAAAGGGTAAATAACGAACTTTGAAATAGCTTGGCAACGTATAAGCTTCATCTCTTCCGAATATGACTTGAGGACGATCTGCAAGCTGATATTGCTTTGCAAATGTTGCTATCGCAGGTAGCGGATGAAAACTTACCCATAAGTAAACAGCTTTATCTACTAGTGCTAAACTATCGGCCAATGCTTTGGCCTCGTTTTGGCAATGGCCACATTCGGGGATAAAGTACACTAATACTACAGGCTTGCCTGCCGGCAGCTTACTCCTGAAAAATAGGGTGCTATCTAACTTACGTATCTGAAAATCGGGCAATACCGGTTTTTTCTTAAACGGTGCATCGTTTTGTGCTTGTAACTGCACTGCTAACATTAACACAATTATGGTGTATAGCCACTTCATACCGAATTCATTGTTTATTTGACCCATTATCTGCAACCACTTATCCAACTGCCATGTAAAAAGGCTTTGCCTCTGCTACATTTGCACCCCTATGATGTTACTCAGAGTGCTAACGATGTTGTTGTGTTTGCTATGCATAAGTGCTTCTACATTTACGCAAGTAAAAAAAATTACTGCTGTAAAAGTAACCGATGTACCAAAGTTAGACGGTTTTTTAACCGATACT
>DMPB01000213.1:5738-5909 GCA_003456175.1 Chitinophagaceae bacterium
ATACTATTTGGCAAAACGCTGCCACCGCTACCGATTTTATTGTGAACAACCCAAATTATGGTGCTCCGGCTTCGCACAAAACAATAGTTAAGCTAGTTTATACCGATGAGGCGCTGTATGTTGGTGCATACCTGTACGATAAACCTGATAGTATTCGGAAGCAGTTAACTA
>DMPB01000213.1:6174-7031 GCA_003456175.1 Chitinophagaceae bacterium
TCACGACCGACAAGATTGCGATTTTTTTACACTTTCGATCGACACTTATCGTGATAGGCAGAATGCTTTTCAGTTTGTAGTAACCACAGCCAATGTACAAAGCGATGCTCGTGTAAGTACAGGTGGCGAACGTACTTTCGACTATAATTGGGATGCTGTTTGGGATAGCCGTGTGGCCATGCAACCCGATGGCTGGACGGTAGAAATCAAAATACCGTATATGTCGATTCGTTTTGCAAAAGCTGCTTTACAGCAGTGGGGTATCAATTTTGGTAGAAATATTCGCAGAACCAATGAAGTTAGTTATTGGAACCCAATTAACCCACAACAAGCAGGTTTTGTAAATCAGTTTGGCGACCTAGTTGATATCGTCAACATCGTTCCGCCCCTACGCTTATCGTTCTTGCCATATGTTACTGGCGGTTACCAAACTATACCTACCAATAAAGGCACACAAACTACTTGGATACGCAATGGCGGCATGGATGTTAAGTATGGTATCAATGAAAGCTTTACGCTTGATATGACTTTAATCCCCGATTTCGGGCAGGTAGTAAGCGATAATGTTATATTGAACTTAAGTCCCTTTGAGCAACAGTTTCAAGAGAACCGTCCATTCTTTACAGAGGGTACTGAGTTGTTCAATAAAGCAGGCATCTTTTACAGTCGTAGAGTTGGTGAAAGGCCGCCGGGTTATTTTACCGCAAGGGCCATAGCTGCCGATAGCCAATACCAATTGGTAAAAAACCCTAGTACGCAACAATTGTACAACGCATCAAAATTTAGTGGCCGTAATAAAGGCAACCTTGGTATTGGTGTATTCAATGCTGTTACAGCACCCACTTATGCGATTATGC
>DMPB01000213.1:7235-10795 GCA_003456175.1 Chitinophagaceae bacterium
ACCCACTTATGCGATTATGCGTAACAGTAAAGGAGAAGATATAAAACTTAAAACGGCTGATCTTACTAACTACAATATTGTAGTGCTAGACCAAGCGCTGAAACACAGGAGTTCAGTAACATTTACCAATACTAATACATGGCGTGCTGGTGGCGAACGTAATGCTAACGTTGCGGCGCTAGATATTAGCCTGTTCGATAGTACCAACACATACAATGTACGAGCTCAAGGCCGCTTGAGCAATGTTTGGGGAACGCGTGGTAATTACAATGGCTTTGCGAGCTTTGTATCGGTGGGTAAGGTAAGTGGCCGTTGGCAATGGAATTTGTACAACAATATTGAAAGCGATAGATACGATCCGAACGATTTAGGTATTCTCTTCGCACCCAATGAAATAAGTACAGGCGGAGAGCTAAGCTACATTCAGTTCGTACCCAACAAGCATTTTAACTATCGTAATTATACACTTTCTATCGATTATCAATCGTTATACAAGCCTGCAAGCTATCAAGAGGTGAGTGTTAATGCCAACTTCTTGCATGTGTTTAAAAACTTTTGGGATGTTAGTTTAGAAATTTCAAGTAACCCCTTCTACAGTTACGACTATTTTGAATTACGTACGCCCGGTACTAAAATGCGTAAGGTGCCTTGGGCTTTTGCAGGCCTATTCGGCAGCACCGATAGCCGTAAAAAGTTATTTGTGAGTTATGGCTTGGGTTTCGCAGAAAGTCCTATAGAAAACGACCCATTTTATTTAGCTCGCATGGGAGTGCGTTATCGGTTTAATCCTAAATTCTCGTTAGAGGTAAGCAAGCGTTGGGAAGATGATCAAGCCAACTATGGATTCAGTCATTTTGACCCAACCACTAGAGTACCAATTATTGGTCGCCGCCGCATTAAACAAGCAACTACATTGGTATCGGGCTTGTATAATTTCAAAGCTCGCATGAATGTATCGTTACGTTTAAGGCATTATTGGAGCAACGTGAACTATGAAAGCTTTTTCACTGTTTCAGATGGTGGCGATTGGTTGCCCACTGCTTTCTCGGCTAACCGTAACCGTAACTTCAATGTGTTTAACATAGACATGTTCTACACTTGGGATTTTTTATTGGGTAGCCGCTTAATTATTGCTTGGAAAAATGCCCTCGGACCCGATGTTGTTGTAGATGGCACTCGGCATGGTAAGTACACTCAAAACTTGTGGGAAACACTACGCAGCCCACAAAGCAACGAAGTAAGTGTTCGCCTCATTTATTTTGTGGATTACAATAGCCTACGCAAGAGAAAACAAGTGGGTTAAACAACCTTACGGTAAATATTAAAGCAAAATGGGACAACGTTCATTGCGTTGTCCCATTTTTTATCCGAGAAACATCACCCGGAGTTGAAGAGATGTTGGAGTTACCAGCATCATTAATTAGTTGTAAGTTACTACAAATTATTTACCGTAAGGCTTAAAAATTAAAGGTGCAACTTATCTTTCTTAGCCATTAACTCTTCTATCGTTTCGCGGTACATTTCGTCGGGCACACAACAATCTACAGGGCATACAGCGGCACACTGTGGCTCTTCGTGAAAACCTTGGCACTCCGTACACTTGTTCGGTGTAATGTAATAGGTATCGGTAGCTACCGGAGCAAAACGTTCGCTTGCATCTACAATAGAACCATCCATCATTACATAACTGCCTTTAACGGTGGTACCATCGGCAATTGCCCATTCTACACCACCTTCATAAATAGCATTATTAGGGCACTCGGGCTCGCAGGCACCGCAATTGATACATTCGTCTGTTATCTTAATAGCCATACTTGTAATTTTGAACTTTTGATTGCAAAAATAAGTTAGTTAAAGCAAACCTAGTTATGAGTGTACAACAAAGGATTGATTTGATGGTTCAATTAGGGCAGTATATGCTAAGTGATGACAACGAGTGGCTGGCAGCCAAACAACAAGCTTACGCTAAAAATCCATGGTTCATTCCCACATTTATAGATGCAGCAACTCAAAGTATTGCTACCCACTTGTTAAACCCTACCGCTTTAGCTACATGGGCACAACAATATAACATTGCAGATATTCCACAGGCGCCCAAACAAGTAGGCATTGTAATGGCGGGCAACTTGCCGTTAGTAGGTTTTCATGATTTTTTATGTGTGTACATAAGTGGCCATACAGCTGTAATAAAGCTATCATCGAAAGATGATGTACTCCTCAAACATTTGGTTAAAAAATTATACGAATGGGAGGTTACAGTACAAAATCAGGTAGCATTTGCCGAGCAACTAAAAGGTTGCGATGCCTACATTGCAACTGGTAGTAACAACAGCAGCCGCTATTTCGATTATTATTTTGGCAAATACCCCAACATTATTCGCCGCAACAGAACTTCTATAGCAGTGCTCGATGGTACTGAAACAGAAGCCGAGCTTAATGCACTTGCTAACGATTTAATGTTATACTTCGGCCAAGGCTGCCGTAATGTAACGCAACTCTATTTACCGCAAGGGTATACGTTTGAATACTTGCTGCAACACACAGCCACATGGCAGCATCTTATAGAGCATCACAAATACAAAAATAATTACGATTATCAATTGGCACTGTTGCTCATGAATAGCAAACCATACATGACCAATGGCTTGTATCTATTACATGAATCAGAGCAATTATTTGCAGCAATTAGCGTAGTGAATTACGCCTATTATACCGATGAAAATGCCTTACGGCAAATGCTTACGCAGCATGGCGATAATGTACAATGCATTGTTGGTAAAAGCTATTTGCCTTTTGGCACATGCCAACAACCATCGCTTACCGATTATGCAGATGGCGTTGATACGATGGCATGGTTAACAGCCCTCTAACAGAACTACGACATCGTTCGTAAAAATACGTTAAAACCACTGCTATAATGCCAGCATATACTGCCGATTTGTAAGTTTGACTGGTAATAGGCATAAGATTTGAAACGTTATCTTACCTAAAATTGTAAAAGAATAAACCCTAGATACTATGTTGAAGACAAAAGGAATTTTATTGGTAAT
Source organism: Chitinophagaceae bacterium (assembly GCA_003456175.1). Taxonomy (GTDB): domain Bacteria; phylum Bacteroidota; class Bacteroidia; order Chitinophagales; family Chitinophagaceae; genus UBA10646. The sequence continues at coordinate 10,286 of DMPB01000213.1, forward strand.
GGCGGTGAGCATTATCACTTCTGTTGCCAGCATTTGGGGCTATCAAAAATTAACCCAAGAATCGTATGTTGGCATTAGCAGCAATGGAAAATTGCCCGTGAACTATGCTGGCTTTTACGACAATAACAACGCACCTGCTGGCCCTGTAGATTTTACTGCTGCCAGCACCGCTGCAACGCCAGCGGTAGTGCACATTAAAGCTCGTACCAAAGCCAAGCAGGTAACCAATAATATACCACGCCAACGCAACCCATTTAGCGATTGGTTCGGCGATGGCATTTTCGATGATTTTTTTGGTGGTCCGCGTGTGCAAATGATACCAGAACAAAAAGCAAGCGGTAGTGGCGTACTCATTAGCGACGATGGCTACATTGTAACCAACAATCACGTTATTAATGGTGCCGATGAAATTAATGTTACCCTCACCAACCGTAAAACATACAAAGCAACACTTGTTGGTGCCGACCCAAGTAGCGATTTAGCTGTTTTAAAAATTGAAAGTAGCAAACT
>DMPB01000213.1:11025-12055 GCA_003456175.1 Chitinophagaceae bacterium
GGAAAGTAGCAAACTACCCTTCTTACTTTACGGTAACAGCGATGATGTAAAGCTCGGCCAGTGGGTGCTGGCTGTTGGCTATCCACTTAACTTAGATGTTACAGTTACTGCTGGTATTGTGAGCGCCAAAGCTCGTGCCATTGGTGTGAACGACCGCCAAAGCGACCGCCCCATAGAATCGTTCATTCAAACCGATGCTGCCGTTAACCCAGGTAATAGCGGCGGAGCACTTATTAATACGAATGGAGAACTTATTGGCATTAACAGTGCTATTGCCAGCCCTACAGGGTCTTACGCTGGTTACAGCTACGCTATACCAGTAAACTTAGTGAAGAAAATTGTGAACGATATGATTAAATATGGGGCTGTACAACGTGCTTACATTGGTATATCGTATCCAAAAGAAGGACTCACCGATGAGCAAAAGAAAAGTGCAGGAATAAAAGACGGCGACGGTGTTTATGTGCTAGAAGTACCCGATGGTGGTGCTGCGAAAACAGCAGGTATTCAAAAGGGTGATTTTATCACAAAAATCAATGGAGTTACAGTAAGCAACTCGCCAGAATTACAAGAGCAAGTAGCTCGTTACAAACCAGGCGATAAAATAACAGTTACCTACGTACGTAATGGCAAAGAAAATACCGTGAACCTAACCCTGAAAAATAAAGCCGGTAATTACGAAGTAGTAAAGAAAGAAACCATAGCCAGCAAGTTGGGCGGCGAACTGGTAAATATTGACAAAGCAACAGCTCAAAAGAACGATATACCCGGTGGTGTTATGGTTAAAAAATTAGGCGATGGTTTATTAGCCAAAACAAAAATTCAAGAAGGTTTTATCATTACGAGTGTTAACAACCAAGAAGTGAAAAATACTGAAGAATTATATAAAATCCTAAATCAACTCACATCGAATGGTAGTGGTGGTACCGTTCGTTTAGAAGGTGTGTACAATGGTTTTGAAGGTACTTATGGGTATCCTTTGAGTCTAACGCCAGATGAAAATGGAGAATAACAATCGTTAACCATAAAT
>DMPB01000213.1:12346-12873 GCA_003456175.1 Chitinophagaceae bacterium
TACCTTACGGTAAATGAACTACCCTATATTGCATCTATGAACTTGAATGTAAAAAATACTTACTCGTACATAAGCCATTTTATTAGCATGCTATTGCTTACGTGCCTGTTAATGGTGATGGGGTGTAACAATAACGCTAACCCTGCCGAGGCTCGTAACGATGGTAGTAACTATGCTAAAAGCAGAGGACTAGAACGTAATCCTACTAGCATTAAATATAGCAAGCATGCTCGCTGCCGAATGGAATGCCGCCACATAACAGCAGCAGAAGTTGCACTTATTTTGAAAACCGGTACTGTAAACTATCGCAAAAGCGATTTACAAGCTGCACCTTGCAAGAAACGTTATGCCGTTGAAGGCCAAAGCAACGATGGGCAACATATTCGAATTATTGTAGCACAATGCAATGGCGAAGCAACCATTATTACTGTTATTGATACCAAAGAAGAATGGCAATGTAGTTGCAGCTAAGCGTTACTTAGGTTCAGGAATAGCATCCATTAAACGCTCTACTAGGTTGTAGGTAG
>DMPB01000213.1:13094-17742 GCA_003456175.1 Chitinophagaceae bacterium
TCTCTACTAGGTTGTAGGTAGCTGGGCAATACGCTACATTCTGCTGATGCACATGCATATAATCGACCGTTGGAAACTTATCAAAATGAGGGAAGCCTGCACAATCGGCCGGACGCACTTCGTAAATACTGCACTTGTTATCGTTCAGATTTAGAAATTGGCAGGGCTGGCTGCGATTCATCCAATCAGTATCGTTGGGTGGCTGGTAGAGATATTTTTCTTTGAATGCTTTGGGTGTCATTTTCAAATGACTAGCAATACGCTTGATATCGGCCGAGGTAAAAGTTGGACTCATTTTTTTACAACAATTAGCACAACTAAGGCAATCTGTTACCTCCCACACTTTGGGTGCTGCTGCGGCCACTGTTGCATCTAACTGTTCTGGTTGTGCATCGAGTAACGATTCTAAGTACGCATTAAACTTTGCCTTATTATGTCGTTGCTTTTGTGCAAAAGATTTTAAATTCAAGGGTGCTGGCATATATCAACAATTCTTGTTGGCAATGTACTAAAGTGTAATTAAAGCGTAACAACATTTACCGTAAGGTTATACTATTCTTACAACTTATTTTTGAATGAATGTGGCAACCCTATATCAAAGGTTTTAAAGCGTACTTACAGCTAGAACAGTCGTTAAGTGAGCATTCTGTGAAGGCCTACTTACACGATGTAGGTTTGTTTGTGCAGTATGCTCAAATACAAGCTATACAAGGCTCGCCAGCCGACATAACTTTAGAACAGTTACAACTTTTTTTACAACATTTAGCAATACTTGGGCTAAGTGCGGCTAGCCAAGCTCGTATTATTAGCGGTTTAAGAAGTTTTTATAAGTACTGCTTAACAGAACAAATTGTAGTAAAAGACCCTACTGTGCTTTTAGAAGCACCGAAACAAAAAAGAGCCCTACCAGATGTTTTAAGTGTAGCTGAAATTGATGCAATTATTGATACGTTTGATCTGAGTAGCAACGACGGTATTCGCAACAAAGCGATTATTGAAACCATGTACAGTTGTGGCTTGCGTGTGAGTGAAGTGGTGCAATTGAAACTTACACAATTGTACTTTGATGATGGTTTTATAAGAGTAATTGGTAAGGGTGACAAAGAACGATTAGTGCCCATTGGCAACTCGGCTATGAAGCATGTTGATATTTACAAAAACTATGTACGCGTACATATGCCCATACAACATGGCTTTGAAGATTTTTTATTTCTGAACAAGTTTGGCAAGCACCTAAGCAGGGTAATGATTTTTTTAATGATTAAAGATGCTGTTGCAAAAGCTGGTATTCAAAAAATTGTATCGCCGCATACGTTCAGGCATTCGTTTGCAACACATTTAGTAGAAGGTGGTGCCGATTTGAGAGCCATACAAGAAATGTTAGGCCATGCTAGTATTACCACTACAGAGATATATACGCATTTAGATAGGGCTTTCTTGCGCTCTACTTTACAAAACTATCATCCTGCGTTTCGGAAGCTATGAGGCATTGCCCCAGCCCCATTGTAAAAAACTAGGAAATGCCGCTGCCCAAGTAGGTACATCGTGCTTACCTTCTGGTAATTCGAGGTAATGTACATGTGCATCGGTATAGCCTTTTGCTTTTAGTTCTACAATTAAATCGAGGGTATCATCAATACTATCAATAATGCCATTGTTATTACGATCGGCAGTTTCATCTAAAGCACCGCATTCAAAGAAAAAACGTAACCACGGATGAAAGTGGCCTTTACGAACTTGCAAATGCATTAGTCGGTCGTTCTCATCGGAATAGCCTTCGGTATAATCTTTACGACGCCACCATAAACTACCGCTAAAAACGCCTACTTTACTAAATTCGGCGGCATGGTTCCAAGCAATATCTAATGCCATTAAACCACCTAAAGAAAAGCCTGCGAATGCTTTTTCTTTAAAACTATTTACATGGTATGTTTTGCGGATTAGTGGCATCAATTCATCGAACAGAAACTTGGTGTAAAGCCCTGCTTTGCAACCCCTTCCTTTAAAATCGGCCGTATAAGCAACGCCATATTCGTTCTTACGATCGGTACCGCAATGTATAGCAACCACCATTAAAGGTTCTAATTGTAAGGGCTCATAGGCTTCGTCGAACAATTTTTCGAAGTTCATGGTTACGAGATCTTGGCCATCGTTCACCAACAACAAACTCACTGCATTATTATCGGGTCGTACATGTGGTAGATAAACATCTACCAAAACTTCACGGTCGAGGTACACACTACTCATGTGTATACGTTCTGTACTAATGTGTTTAGGGGTGTAAACTGTTGTTTTGGTAACCATAGTTTCAAAAATATGGGAAACGATGTGCTTTGCATCGGCAAAATTTTTTTGGTGGTTCTGTGTTTTTTAGCGGCATTCTTTAACTATATTGACGCAGTAACAAAATTCAAAAACCAAAACAAGCATTACTTATGAAAAAAATAGGCATTCTTTTTGGCCAAGAGCGTACGTTTCCGCAGGCATTGATAGAGCGTATTAATAGCATGAATATTGAAGGTGTTGTTGCCGAAGCGGTAACCATTAACAAAGTAATGCAAGGCGAACCTACTGAGTACGCCGTTATTTTCGACCGTATTAGCCAAGATGTTCCTTTTTACAGAGCATATCTTAAAAATGCAGCATTAACTGGTACTGCCGTTATCAACAACCCTTTTTGGTGGAGCGCCGATGAAAAATTTTTCAACAACTGTTTAGCCACTAAAATTGATGTGCCTGTTCCTAAAACGGTGATATTCCCGAGCCGCGACTTACCAGCCGATACTAGCGATAAAAGCTTTAGCAACCTTGCTTACCCATTAGATTGGGAGGGTATTTTTAATTATGTTGGCTTTCCTGCATACATGAAGCCCTTTGCAGGCGGCGGTTGGAAAAATGTGTATAAGCTTGAAAGTATGGAAGACTTTTTTGAAAAGCACGCAGAAACAGGCCAATTAGTGATGTTGTTGCAAGAAGAGATTGTGTTTGAAGAATACTATCGTTGCTATTGTATTGGCGGCAAGTATGTACGTATTATGCCATACGAACCACGCAACCCACACCATTTGCGTTATGTTGCAGATTTTGCCCCTAGCAAAGAGCGTTTGGAACTAATGGAATCAATTGTATTACGCATTAATCAATATTTAGGTTACGACTTTAATACCGTTGAATTAGCCGTACGCGATGGCGTGCCCTATGCTATTGATTTCTGCAACCCTGCACCAGATGCCGACCGTAACAGTGTTGGCGAAGAAAACTTTGCGTGGGTAGTAGAAACGGCGGCCAAATATGCCGTTGAAAAAGCATTAGCACAGCAACCGGGTGTAGATAATCTTACTTGGGGTGAGTACATTAAGCGTGGTGCTGCTAAAACTGCATTATTCTAACTAAGCCATTTTCATTTACCGTAAGGTAAATACATTTATTAAGCAAGCAATAACTACTATGAGTTCTATAAGTTACAAACACTTTACCCTCGGCGTAGAAGAAGAATATATGGTGATGCATCCGCAAACACTAGAGTTGCAAAGCCATGAGCAAAAAATTGTACACGAGGCGTATAAGATTATTAAGGATAAAGTAAAAGCCGAAATGCACCAAGCGGTGGTGGAGGTTGGTACCGATATCTGCCAAAACATAGATGAAGCCTACAGAGATGTAAGTACCCTGCGGGGAACCATTGCCCAAATTGCAGGCGATTTAGGCTTTGCCATGGGTGCCGCAGGCACCCACCCTTTTAGCCATTGGGAAAGTCAGCTCATTACCGATCATGTGCGCTACAACCAAATTGTAAATGAATTACAAGAAGCGGCTCGTAGCAACCTCATTTTTGGCCTGCATGTGCATGTAGGTATGGAAGATCGTAAAATGGCTATTCATATCGCTAATAGTGCTCGCTACTTTTTGCCACACGTATATGCACTAAGTACCAATAGTCCTTTCTGGGAGGGCCGCCACACGGGTTATAAAAGCTTTAGAACGAAGGTGTTCGATAAGTTCCCAAGAACGGGTATCCCCGATTATTTTGAGAGTATTGAAGCTTACGATAACTATGTGAACCTGCTCATTAAAACCAATTGCATTGATAATGCTAAGAAAATTTGGTGGGACTTACGGGTACACCCTTTCTTTAATACCGTAGAGTTTCGCATTTGCGACTGCCCAATGACGGTGAATGAAACTATTGCTATTGCGGCATTGTTTCAGGCCATTTGTGCTAAGCTATATAAGCTTCGCAGCCAAAATATGAACTTCATTATGTATCACCGTTCGCTAATTACCGAGAACAAATGGCGTGCGGGCCGTTATGGTATTGATGGCAGTTTGATTGATTTTGGTAAAGAATCGGAAGTTAACACACGGATATTAATTTATGAATTACTCGATTTTGTAGACGATGTGGTAGATCATTTAGGTTGCCGCCATGCCATTAACTATGTACATAAAATGCTAGAACAAGGCACCGGCGCCGATAGGCAGTTAAAAGTGTATCAAGATACCGGCGACCTTAAACATGTAGCGAAGTATATTAATCAACAATTCTTAGTGGCATAAGTACACCTTACGGTAAATGATGTTACAGATACAACTGGGTTTGGCGATGCCAAACCCAGTTTATTTTTACGTAAGGGATGGGTATAAAAAA
>DMPB01000212.1:0-17404 GCA_003456175.1 Chitinophagaceae bacterium
AAGCATCCCGATGGTCGCTTTCGGCACGGCCCTACTTGGAGTGCAGCAGTTACCTTACCGCAGCCAACTAATATTGCACACGAACTTATTCGTCCGGCATTACAATTGGCCGAACAATTGTTTAAGCCGGGCCAGGTATATAAAAAAGCAGGTGTAATGGTATCGGGCTTGTGCAGTATGCATCAGGTATCGAATGTATTGTTCGATACAGCACCTCAAGATGCTGCAAAAACTACTAAAACCAAGCACCTACAACAATTGATGGCAGTAATGGATAACATCAACTTTTCACATCGTAACGATATGGTGAAGTCGGCTGCGAGTGGCACAACTCGCAATTGGAAAATGCAACAGAACTTTAATAGTCCGCGTTATACCACTCGTTGGGAAGAAATGTATGTACTTACGTAAATGCTACGCTATTAAAACAGCGTATTATTTTGAAAAGTTGGTTTTATTAAATGCGTATGCATATTGTTATTCATTGCATCTACCATGTACACAGTAAGTTCTGGCGAATAGGTTTCGTCGTGCATGTGCATGAAAAAGTAAATAGATTCAATGCCCTGCTCCATCCAGTAGTGCATACGTTGCATCCAAGCATCGGCACGGGTATAGTCGGAAGGGTGTAGGCTGTTACCAACATATCTGATAAACACTTTCGGAATAGTAAGGTGCATATGGCAGCAATCTCGGCGGCCGGCAGCATCGGTAATTACCAAGCCAATATTCATTTGCCGTAAGTGCACTAATAAATCGTTCCAATGTTCTGGTTGTGCAAACCAATCGGGGTGGCGCACTTCTACAAAAAAGGTAAGGTCGGTAGGCAGGCTAGCGAGGTAGGCAAATAGATCGGCCTTACGCGTAGGAGCATAATATTCGCTTACTTGTATGAAAATAGGTCCTAAATGCTCCTCAAAAGCTAGTACACCTGCTAAAAAAGCGGTTGTTAAAGCATCTTTACCTTGTAAGCTGCCACGGTGTGTAACCCCTTGGTACATTTTCGGGCAAAACAAAAAAGAACGGCCTGCTGCTTTTGCTTTCCATTTCGCTACGGTAGCTGCATCGTACACTTTGTAGTGTGTGGCATTTAGCTCTATGCTATTGTAATGCTGCACATAATGTTGTAAGTAATCTTTCTCTTTGGTTTTGGGCGGATAAATTTTGCCCACCCATTCGGGTCGGCCCCATTTGGCACAGCCTAGATACAGTTGGGTAGTATGCGTGTTTGGCTTTCCTAAAAACTGCTGATTCCAAACGGGTTCAGGTGCTAACGATAAATCTATACTTTGCAGTAAATGTGTATCTACGCGGCCAAATTCCATGATTAATTTTTGCCAAAACTACGTATGCTGTACGTGGTCATTTACCGTAAGGCAATAAAAAAATCTCTCAAGGTAGAGAGATTTAAAAGTTTTCAGCTTTTGGGTACTGTGCGGGTATTAAAAAACGGACGTTGATAAAGTACCAAACCTAGTGCCAACCATTGAAAAGCTTATAACTCATTGATTATCAATAGTGCTGAACTTACACTTGTATATATATGTTTCATTTTGGGAATAAAATAATTCATTTTGGGATTGTTTACTTTCGTAAGGTACTTGCATTAGTGTGACTTGCTTTTTTTATCTTCGCCGCCTTGCCATGAGTTTTTACTATATTCATTGCATTAAGAACAATAGAAATACACACAGTTTTATCGTAAAACCAAAGGAAAAGCATGGAAATTACTGCCATTATAATTGGAATTGTAGCGCTGGCGGCGGGCATTGTTGCGGGCAAATTCATTTTCGCTAAAAACACACAAAAGCAAATAGACGAAGCCAACTTACAAGCTCAAAACATTATTAAAGAAGCCGAGCTAAGAGCCGAAACCATTAAAAAAGAAAAACAACTTGAAGCTAAAGAAAAGTTTGTACAACTGCGTGCCGAACACGACAAAGAAGTGAACGAACGCAATCGTAAAATTAGCGAAGTTGAAAACCGTATTAAGCAAAAAGAAATTACCATTAACCAAAAAGAAGCCTCGTTAGAAAAGCAAATTAAAGACAACGATGCTATCAAAGACAATCTGAACCGACAGATTGAAGTGGTGAACCAGAAGCGTACAGAGCTTGAGAAACATCAAGAAGAGCATATTCGTCGCCTCGAAAAAATTGCAGGCTTAACTGCCGATGAGGCCAAAACACAATTGATTGAAAGCCTCAAACACGAAGCTCAAACACAAGCGCTAGCCTTACAACAAGAAATTATTGAAGAAGCCAAACAAAAGGCTACTAAAGAGGCTCGCAAAATTGTTATTCAAACCATTCAACGTACTGCCGCAGAGCAAACGATCGAGAATACGGTTACCGTGTTTAACCTCGAAAGCGATGAAATTAAAGGTCAAATCATCGGTAGAGAAGGTCGTAACATTCGTGCTATTGAAGCCGCAACTGGTGTTGATTTAATTGTAGATGATACACCTGAGGCTATTGTACTTTCTTCATTTGATCCGTTACGCAGAGAAATTGCACGCTTAAGCTTGCAACGCTTAGTAGCCGATGGACGTATCCACCCGGCACGTATTGAAGAAGTAGTTGAAAAAACACGTCGCCAAATCGAAGAGCAAGTAATGGAAATTGGCGAACGTACCGCTATGGAATTAGGCGTACACGGCCTACACAAAGAGCTGATTAGAATGGTAGGTCGTATGCGTTTCCGCAGTTCATACGGTCAAAACCTATTAATGCATAGCCGCGAAACGGCCAATTTGTGTGGTATTATGGCCGCCGAGTTGGGCTTAAATCCTAAGCTTGCTAAGCGTGCAGGCCTTTTGCACGATATAGGCAAAGTGCCCGACGAAGAAACAGAACTAAGCCACGCTTTATTGGGTGCTAAACTTGCCGAAAAATATGGTGAAAATCCGGCCGTAGTGAATGCCATTGGAGCTCACCACGACGAAATGGAGATGCAGTACGTTATTTCTCCTATCATACAGGCTTGCGATGCTATCAGCGGTGCCCGTCCTGGTGCACGTCGCGAAATCATGCAGCAGTATATACAGCGTATTAAAGATCTAGAAAACCTTGCTGGTGCCTACAATGGCGTTGAAAAAGCTTATGCCATTCAAGCCGGTCGTGAGTTACGTGTAATTGTAGAAGCCGACAAAGTAACCGACAGCGATAGCGAAAAACTTAGCTTTGAAATAGCCCAAAAAATTCAAACCGAAATGACCTACCCAGGCCAAATTAAAGTAACTGTTATTCGTGAAAAGCGAACTGTGAACGTAGCTCGTTAATAATATTCCCAAATATGGAAACAATCGGGGCGGCCTCTTGTAGGCTGCCTTTTTTGTGATAACCTTACGGTAAATGATGAATTAACCGATATACTTAGCTTAAATCAACTTCTTAGTGCTTCAATTGTTGTTTTTTTGCAACTTCAAATTACAATATGGAATTAAACAGCTTATATAACAAAGCCCTCAATTTCGAACACTTATCAGTAGAAGAGGGCATGCACCTATATTATCATGCACCATTAGCCGATTTAATGCACATCGCTAATGAAATGCGTAAAGTGCAAGTGCCTCATGGAAAGGTAACATGGCAAATCGATCGTAATGTAAATACAACCAATGTTTGTATTGCCAACTGTAAGTTCTGTAATTTTTATCGCATACCGGGCCATGCCGAAGCTTATATCACCGATATGGATACATATCGCCAAAAAATACAAGAAACCATAAAGTATGGTGGCGATCAATTGTTGTTACAAGGTGGCCACCATCCTGAATTAGGGCTCGATTTTTATACCAAAACCTTTCGCCAAATCAAGCAAGAGTTTCCTACTATCAAACTCCATGCACTTGGCCCCCCCGAAATTGCACACATTACCAAGCTCGAAAAAAGTACCCATCACGAAGTACTCAAGGCCTTAAAAGAAGCCGGTATGGATAGCCTTCCTGGTGCAGGTGCAGAAATACTGATTGATAGGGTTCGCCGCCTTATTAGTAAAGGTAAGTGCGGTGCCGATGAGTGGCTGGCCATTATGCACGAAGCGCATAAACTCGATATAACTACCAGTGCTACCATGATGTTTGGGCATGTTGAAACCATCGAAGAACGTTTCATTCACTTGGTTCGTATTCGTGAAGTACAAGCAATGAAACCAGCGCATGCTAAAGGTTTCTTAGCCTTTATACCATGGACTTTCCAAGATGTAGATACCTTACTTACGCGTATTCGTGGTGTACAAAATCTTACTACAGCCGAAGAGTACATTCGAATGATTGCGTTAAGCCGTATTATGTTACCCAATGTTAAAAACATTCAAGCAAGTTGGCTTACTGTTGGTAAAGAAACAGCACAAATTTGTCTGCACGCAGGTGCCAACGATTTTGGTAGCATTATGATTGAAGAAAACGTTGTAAGTGCTGCCGGAGCTCCGCACCGTTTCACCTATAAAACCATACAAGATGCTATTCGTGAAGCTGGTTTCGAACCACAGTTACGCAATCAACAATATGAATGGCGTACCATACCAGAAACTATTGAAGAACAAGTGATTAATTATTAGTTAACACAACTGTTGGCAGCAAAGCCTTTGGTTATCATATCCAAAGGCTTTTTTATTGGCGTTAATAGACGCTTTAACCACCTTAATAATTGCTTGAACCCTATAAAGGCATAGCTTACAGCATTATATTTACGAGTACAAAGCCCGTATCATGCACCCAATAGCAATTCCTAAGCCAATAGCTCAACTTTGGAACGGTAATTACAATACACCACAAGCCTTTGAAACCATACGTCAACAATACCAACATTTACGTAAGGATGGTTCGCCCGATGTAAGCATTGTAATGCCTGCCTATAATGAAGAGGAAAACATTGTTAGAACTTTAGCCAGCCTTACGGCAAATAAAACACAGTTCGCTGTTGAAATTGTAGTAGTTGATAACAACAGTAAAGATAAAACGGCAGCACTAGTACAAGCATGTGGTGTTCGTTGCGTGCCCGAAACGAAACAGGGTATTACCAATGCTAGAAACGGTGGCTTAGATGCTGCTGCAGGCAAATACATTTTAAATGCCGATGCCGATACGATTTATCCTGATGAGTGGATTGAGCGAATGGTTTTGCCCTTACATACCAATAACAATGTTGCTTTGGTATATGGTACTTTTTCGTTTATTCCGGTGGGTAGTACAGGTAGGTTCACCTACTTTTTTTATGAGCACTTTGCCGACTTTACTCGTTGGCTTAATAAATACTTGAAAGATGAAGCTGTGAATGTATATGGCTTTAATAGCGGCTTTCGTAAAGAACAAGGTTATGCGGTTGAAAAATTCAATCACCCACTAGGTACGAATGAAGATGGCTATTTGGCGTTAAAGCTGCGTAACAAAGGTTTTGGTAAGTTGCATCAGGTATCGCATACAAAAGCCTTGGTATGGACTACCGATCGCAGGTTGCAAATAGATGGAGGGTTGTACAAAGCAACCTGGCGCCGTATTAAGCGGGTGTTTTTTGGTGGTCCTCGCTAAAAAGCTGTTGTATAGCGCTGGCTTTTAAAAGGCATTCTTCGTACTCTAATTCGGGTTGGCTATAATGTGTTATGCCACCGCCAACATGATAGCTTAAATAGCCTGTATTAGCGTTGTATAACAAACTTCTGATTACTACGTTCAAATCCCAATCGCCGTTGGGTTGCATATAGCCAATACTACCGCTGTATAAACCTCGGCGACTGTATTCGTATTGTTGTGTGAGTTGTAATACTCTGTTTTTAGGTGCCCCCGTCATACTACCCATTGGGAATGTTGCTGCGAGTGCATCCACAAGTGTTGTATTGGCGGTAATGGTGCCTTCAACCGTACTAATCATTTGATGCACCTGCGGAAAGGTATAAATACCAAACAACTCTGTTACCTGTACAGAACCAGGCTTGCAGATTTTTCCTAAATCGTTTCGTACCAAATCAACTACCATTACATTTTCGCTTCTATCTTTTGCGCTGTTGTACAAAGCTTGCTTCAGTTGCTCATCTTCTAATGGTTGTTGCTTATTTCTCTTAAATGTGCCTTTGATAGGTTGAGAAATTAACTGATTGCCTTTACGCTGTAGGTATCTTTCAGGGCTTGCACACAACGCATAACAATTATTTACTTTATAAAATGCCGAAAATGGGTTGGGAGATATGGTAGTTAATTGTTGGTAAGCGGTAATTACCGGCAAATCATTTACGTAAGTGAAAAACTCTTGGCAGTAATTGATTTCATAACAATCGCCTTGTTGTATGTGTTCTTGTATGGCTTGTAATGCCTGTAAATATTGATGTTTGGTTAACCTTGCGGTAAATGAACACGCAGGTAAGGTGGCTGTAATAACTTGTGTAGCATGTATTTGTTGCCATACCAATGCAGGTGGTAAATGCGAGGCATAACTTGTGATGGTGATAGTATTACCAACGAGTTGTAACACTACTTGTGGTACCACCCAACTTATGGTATCAAACCCTACATAATTAGGATGAATATTCTCAATACCCGGTTCTGTTTCGCTTTGCAAGTCGAAGCTAACGTGCCCAAACATCCAACAGCCATTATGTTCATTAATGAAAGCGTTGAGTAGTGCTAAGTTGTTCGTGTTGGTATGTAATGCGGCCGATGCTCCCACCGCTAATAACCATTCTGCAGTGTGTTGGCGGCTGGTGTAATGGTTGTTATCTAAAAAACAACAGATGTTGTAAGGGTGTGCCCAATGCAACATCTGTTGTTTTAGAAGTCGCAACGCATTGGCTGCAACGGTGTATTGTGCTAAAGTAGCGTTCATTTAAAAATCGTCCTCTTCATCATCATCGAAGCCGGTGTCACCAAAAGCATCGAACTCTTTGAAGTCTTCATCGAATTTGAAATCGTCTTCTTCCTCTTCGCCTTTTTTACCACCTTTTTTAGCGGTTCCACCACCTGTTTTAGATTTAGGAATATCGAATTCATCGAAGTCTGGGTCCCAGCTATCTTCTTCTTCGTCTTTATTCCAATCGTCATCATCTTCATCTATATCATCGTCATCATCTTCTTCCTCATCGTCTTCGTCTTTAGCCTTTTTGGTAGTAGCTTTTTTAGCTCCTTTTTTCTTTGGAGTTTCATCATCTTCTTCGTCTTCTAAATCATCTTCATCGTCTTCTAATTGCTTTTTAGATTTAGACGATACCTTTTCTGTACTATCAGTAGCAGTAGGTTTCTTTATACTGTTCTTTGCAGGAGTTTTACTTGCTTTTGCCATAGCCTATATCAGATTAATGCTGTAAAATTTCAACGAGTTTTTTTTCTAGCAAAAAATTTTTTAGTCGTTTTTTTCCTTAATGTTCGCCGCTATAAATGAACAATTTGCTCACGTCCGGGGCCATTACTTACATATTTAACAGGCGCTTGCACAAATTGGTTGATGAACTTGATGTATTCGTGCATTGCAGTTGGTAGTGCTTCAGGATTTTTAATAGCATCGGTAGCGGTATGCCAGCCTGCAAATTTTTGGTAACGAGGTTCAATGGTTACACGACTCATTTGGTATGGTACATAGGCACTAGGCTGCCCGTTCACCAAATATTCTGTACAAGCTTGCAACTCACTGAAAGCATCTAATACATCGGCTTTGGTCATTACTACTTGTGTAACACCATTCACCATACAAGTGTATTTTAATGCTACTAAATCAATCCAACCACAACGGCGAGGTCGGCCTGTAGTAGCACCAAATTCGTTACCGATTTTGCGTAATTCTTCGCCTGTTGCATCAAATAACTCAGTAGGGAAGGGGCCGCTGCCAACACGTGTACAATACGCCTTTGTAACACCTAATACTTCTTTTATTTTTTGCGGTGCTACACCCAAGCCGGTACAAACACCAGCGCTGATTGTGTTGCTACTTGTAACGAAAGGAAAAGTGCCAAAATCAATGTCTAACATGGTTCCCTGTGCACCTTCTGCTAAAACTTTTTTGCCTTTGGCAATTTGCTCGTTAATGAAGTATTCACCGTTAACAATGTTGAGCGTACGTAAAAATTCTAGTGCTTCAAAAAACTCTTCTTCCCAAGCGGAGATGTCTTCAATAAAATGAAAGTTATCTAGTAGTTTTTGATGCTTTAAGCGAAGCTTAATGTATTGTGTGGTAAATGACTTATCTAAGATATCGCCAACACGAATGGCGTTACGGCCAGTTTTATCCATGTAAGCAGGGCCAATACCTTTTAGGGTGCTACCTATTTTGCTTTCGCCTTTGCTTAATTCACTTGCCTTATCGAGTGCACGGTGTGTTGGTAGAATAAGATTGGTACGTTCACTGATGAATAAGTTCTTACGTACATCAATACCAAACTGGGCAACTCTATCGCATTCTCTTTTGAGTGTTACAGGATCTAACACTACACCACTACCTATAAGGTTAACGGTGTGTTGGTGAAATATACCCGATGGAATTTGATGTAGTACTACTTTTTCGCCATTAACATAAAGGGTATGGCCAGCGTTTGGACCACCTTGAAAGCGAGCAATAACATCGTACTGGGGGGCAAAGTAATCTACAATTTTACCCTTACCCTCATCGCCCCATTGGAGGCCTAAAATAACATCTACCATGGTTGTTTGAATTGCTTTTGGAGATGGCAAAAGTAGGCTTTGCTTAAAAAGTTCTTGGTAAAAACTAGGTAAGCTGTAAAAATTAATTTCTCATTTACCGTAAGGTGGCTCAAATACTACTGTTGGCAATAATAAAGTAGCTTCTGCTGCAAATCGTTCGGGTTAAATGGCTTGGCTAAATAATCGTTCATGCCTGCAGCAAAGGCATCGGCTCTAACGCTGGCGGTAACGGTTGCTGTTAGAGCAATAATGGGTGTTTTGGCATTGGTAATGGCGCCACGTATGTATTTGGCTACATCAATACCATTCATGTCGGGGAGTTGAAGATCGAGCAGTACGGCATCGAATAAGTTGGAGTCGCTCATGTGAATGCCCTCTGTACCGGTGCGGGCTACATGCACTTGTGTGCCCCAACTATCGAGGAAGTTTTTAGCCACAATAATGTTGAGTTCATTGTCTTCAACTAACAAAATTTTACAACCTCTTAAGTCGGCAGCATTATTGTTATGTTCTTGTATTTTTTCGGCTGGTGCGGTTGCAATAGGCATATCGAGCGTGAAATAAAAAGTACTGCCTTGCCCGAGTGTGCTCTGTACTTCTATACTGCTGTTCATAAGTTCTAGCAGTCGTTTTGTAATTGCCAGGCCTAAGCCAGTGCCACCAAACTTGCGTGTAGTATCGTTGCTAGCCTGCACGAAGCTGTCGAAGATAATTGGTATTTTGTCTGGCGCAATACCGATGCCTGAATCTTGCACTTGAAATACAATACGTGCATGATCGCCGAAACTTTCGAAGGTACTTACCTCTAATGTAACACTGCCTTGTGGGGTGAATTTTATCGCGTTGCTCAGTAAGTTAGAAAGTACCTGGTTGAGTCGATTGACATCTCCACTTACGTAAATGGGTAGGTTGGGGTTGAGCTTCGCTTGTAGGCTAATCTGCTTTTCGGAGGCTCGCACCTGATACATGGCTACTAACTGCGTTAAAAAGTCTGGCAAATCGAAAACATTGTTTTCTAATTCAATTTTGCCGGCCTCTATTTTACTGTAGTCGAGAATATCGTTCACCAGCGCTAACAGGTTTTCGCCGCTGAATTTCAGGATATTCAAATGCTGTATTTGCTCGGGTTTTGGATTTGTTTCCAATAAGTGAAAGCTAATACCAATAATTGCATTGAGTGGTGTACGTATTTCGTGACTCATAGTGCTGAGGAACTCATTTTTAGACTGCAATGCTTCCTGAGCAATATGATTGGCTTTTTCTAGTTGTTCGTTCTGAACTTTTATTTCGTTGCTACGCTGTACAAGTAATCTGTTAACTTCTGCTATTTCTCGTTTTTGTTCTTTTTGTTCTTCAACATTCGCTTCGAGCATTCGAATAATTACTTCCTTTTCTTCAATGTATCGCTGCACTTTAAAGTCGAGCATAGCAAACTCTTCCTTGATACCATCTAAGAGTTGGTGCAGTTGTTGGTACGATTGATGACCTGAAGGAACATGTTCGGCCAACATTTGCTTTATTGCATCGAGTTGTTGCATATGTAGCGTAATAGCTTAAGCTGATGTTTGTAATAGTACGTTTATTTTTTTTCTTTAATGAGTAGTAGGCTGCAAGTTTCGTTATGGAAGTCGCTGCCGCCCTCGGCAGTATTACCAATTTCGCCATAGGTAAAGAAACCAATCATCGGTTTGTTCCAAACGGCTCTAATGCCTTGAATTTCTTTACGAATCATAGGGCCGAATGCAATATGTCTGGCGAAGCAGCTGAAAAGAATCATAGCATCGGCATCGTTGTTAGCATTACTGCCATAATTTGCAAATTCTTGCACGGTGCTGTCGATCACATCAAAATCGGGCGGAACGCAAAAGTGTACTTTTTCACCTTCTTTAATGCCTCCCGGGAACATGAGTCCTCCATCGTCGGTAGAAAATAATGGTGCTCTCAAAACGGTGGTGCCATCTTCACGATATACTTGTAAAGGATACTTTACACCCTCTTCTAATACAATATGCTTTTGATCGCTAAGGCCAACAAAGCGGTTGTAAAGCTTCATAGCTGGCGTGTTATCGATTTCGTACACTACGTTGTTTTCGCTTCTGGTAACTTCAAGTACAGGACCAATACTTTTCCATCCGCTAATAGCTAAACCCTTTAATGCAATGATGTTGGCATCAAAGGCAACAATTGCGATGCCATTATCACTGGCGATGTGATTGTTGTACACCTCGGTTTTAACTAGTTGTAGGTCGTCGCCGGCAAGGCCCCCTACTAGGGTAACATCTTTTCCAAGTACGTGTTGAATGCCTTTTACAATTTCGCTTCCATCGTTTTTAATGCCGCTAGAAAGTAAAAGGATAGATGGTTGTGTGTATGATAATTGTACTTGTGTAGCCATGAGTTCTGCGGTGCTTCCGGCCGTCATTCCTGGTTCAATATGTTGCACATAAGATTTGTAGGCACCCTCAGGAACTTCTAGTAATAACGCAACAATGGCGTGCTCCAACACAAGGTCGTCTACAATTTCACCAGCACTGGTGCAGCCTATTAGATCAATATTTCTTTTAGACATGATGGCTTGTATTTCGCTGATGGCCTGCTTTGGGCTGCTAAATACAATGGCAAAATTGGGTCTTAGGCCAGTAGACAAACGAACATCAAGCCGTTCTTCAAATTCTTGGATGTGCTTACTGCTAATGGTTGTTGTGTTCATATGTACTAAGGTTATTACTGGGTGTTTCGGGTGGTAAAATACTCAGAGTTTATAGTAAATCCTAAGTTTTTTCAGTGTCGTAACGTTCAACTTTTTGAATGCCGTTCAATTGTTTTAAACGAACTACGAGTTCTTCTAACTCTTCTTTATCGTGTACGAAAACTCGAATATTACCTTCAAACAAGCCCTCTGTGCTTTCGATACTCAAGGCCGAAATATTAATTTTCATATCACCGCTTATGATATTGGTGATTTTATTGATGACACCCACATCGTCGAGACCAACAATTTTCAATCCTGTCAAGAAAGATATTTCCTTGTTTTTAGCCCACTTGGTTTTTACCACACGGTGGCCATAGTTTGCCATCATTTGGGCGGCATTGGGGCAACTGGTGCGGTGTATGGTAAGCCCTTTACCTGTTGTTACAAAACCAAATACATCGTCGCCGGGAATTGGGTTGCAACATTTGGCAAGGTTATACATGATTTTATCGCTGCTCTCCCCGAAAATAATGAGCTCACTGTCTTTAGCACTTGGCTTAGGTGTGTACTCTGTAAGCTCTGTTTTAGCTTCTGTTTTAATTACTTTGGGCGCTTCTAGCTTATCGCCGAGTACATGAAATTCTTTGAGCTCTTTTAGATCGATGCGTTTGATGGCGATTTCGTAGAATAAATCGAGCTGGCTAGGTACTTTGTAATAAGTAACCAACTCATCGATATTGTGTTGGTGAAAAGCTGCACCTAAGCCTTCAAGTTTGCGTTGGGCAATGTATTTTCCTTCGTCGGCAATTTTCCGCTTTTCTTCTTTCAGGGCATCTTTAATCTTAGCTTTTGCTTTTTGCGTAATAACAATATTGAGCCAGTCTTCACTTGGTTTTTGTTTGTTACTAGTGATAATCTCAATTTGATCGCCACTACGAAGTTTATGGCTTATTGGCACTAGTTTATGGTTCACTTTAGCGCCAATACATTTACTACCGATGGCACTGTGAATCGAAAAAGCGAAATCTAATGCTGTGCTACCTACTGGCAGCATTTTCACATCACCTTTCGGGGTGTACACATAAATTTCTTCTGCTAAAAAACTAGTTTTAAAGTCTTGTAAAAAGTCAACAGAATCGGTGTCTTGGCTGGTAATCACTTCTCTTATTTGACCGAACCATTTGTCGAAACGATCTTCATTGGCGCTACCTTCCTTGTATTTATAATGTGCTGCTAAACCCTTCTCGGCAATTTCATTCATACGTTTGGTACGAATTTGCACTTCTACCCAACGGCCCTGTGGCCCCATTGGTGGTGTGTAATGCTTCGTAGCCGTTGCTTTTGGGGTTGCTGAGCCAATCTCTCAATCGTTCAGGGCTTGGCGTGTACTCATCGGTAATCATACTGTACACTTTCCAACACTCTTCTTTCTCCTTTTCTTGCGATGAATCTAGAATTACACGAATGGCGAATAAGTCATACACCTCTTCAAACGCAACTCCTTTTTTCTTGATTTTATTCCAAATGCTATGAATACTTTTCGGGCGGCCATAAATTTCAAACTTGAATCCGGAGCGGTCTAGCTTTTCCCGTAAGGGACGAATAAACTCATTGATGTATCTGGTTCGTTCTCTTTTGGTTTCAGAGAGTTTTTTAGCAATATCTCTATATGCCTCAGGTTCCATGTATTTCATGGATAAATCTTCCAACTCTGTTTTTATAGAGTATAAACCCATACGGTGGGCAAGTGGTGCATATACCCAAATGGTTTCGCTAGCAATTTTTAACTGCTTTTCACGCTTCATAAAATCAAGCGTACGCATGTTGTGCAGGCGGTCGGCAAGCTTAATGAGTATCACCCGAGGGTCGTCGGTAAGGGTGAGGAGTATTTTTTTGAAATTCTCTGCTTGCTGACTTGTGTTCGTATCCATTACGTTGGATATCTTGGTAAGTCCGTCTACAATTTTGGTGATTTCGTTACCAAATTCTCGTTCTAAATCTTCCAGCGTAAGGTCAGTATCTTCAACAGTATCGTGAAGCAGTGCACAAATGGTACTACGAACACCTAAACCAATTTCTTCAACGCATATTTTCGCTACAGCCAAAGGGTGCAGAATGTAAGGTTCGCCACTTTTTCTACGCATGGTTTTATGGGCATCGGCTGCCATTTCAAAAGCAATACGCACTAACTCTCTATCGCCACGTTTTAGCTTTGGGCGAAGTCCGCGAAGTAATGCTCTGTAGTGTCGAAGAATTTCCTGCTTTTCCTGTTCAGGATCAAGATCGTACTTCGGAATTGGTATTTCTTGTGTTGGTGGTATAATACTTTCTAATGGATTCATTTGCATACCCTCGTAAGGTACGAAAATGCAACTTTCAACGATGTTTTCGCCTTATGTTTTCCTTGTTTTGAGTAAGAATATATCTTTTTTGATAGATACCTTACGGTAAATGTGTTTGTGCTGCTTCAACATTTGCCGTAAGGCGGTTATTGTTGTTCAACGAATTGCAATTGTTATCTTGCACCTCGCATGAATGAGTTTATTGTTTCGGCACGTAAGTATAGGCCACAGAATTTTAATACTGTAGTTGGGCAGCAGCACATTACTACCACTTTAAAGAATGCCATTAAAACAGGGCAATTGGCACATGCATTCTTGTTTTGTGGTCCGCGGGGCGTGGGCAAAACAACTTGTGCACGTATTCTAGCTAAAACCATCAATTGCGAAAACTTGCAACCCGATGGAGAAGCCTGTAATGAATGCCATAGCTGTAAGAGTTTTGAAGAGGGCACTTCGCTTAATATTCATGAGTTAGATGCTGCGAGTAATAACTCTGTAGATGATATTAGAGCATTGGTAGAACAAGTACGTTTTGCGCCGCAAGCAGGTAAGTATAAAATTTATATTGTAGACGAGGTGCACATGTTGAGTGCCAGTGCCTTTAATGCTTTTCTAAAAACTTTAGAAGAGCCGCCTGGCTATGCGAAATTTATTTTAGCTACTACTGAAAAACATAAAATTCTGCCAACGATCTTAAGTCGTTGTCAAATCTTCGACTTTAAAAGAATTACTTCAAACGATACGGTTGAACATTTGGCAGAAATTATTGCCAACGAGCATATACAAGCCGAAAAAGCGGCATTGCAAGTAATAGCGCAAAAAAGCGAAGGTTGCATGCGTGACGCTTTAAGCATACTCGATAAAATTGTAAGCTTTACAGGAGGTACAGTTACCTACCAAAATACGTTAGAAAATTTAAATATACTTGATGAAGATTACTTCTTTAAGTTGATTGATGCATTATTAACACAAAACCTCGCAGATACACTATTACTCTTCGATGAAATTAACCGTAAGGGATTTGAAGGTGATATTGTATTGAACGGTTTTGCTACTTGCCTCCGTAATGTATTGGTATGTAAAGATGCACGGGCACTACAATTACTCGATGTAGTAGCGGGCATGGAAGAAAAGTATAAAAGTTACGCTCAAAAAATTAGTACTGCGTTTTTAGTAAGTGCACTACAAATTATTAACGAGGCCGAGGTACAGTACAAAATGGCTCGTAATAAACGCTTGCATGTAGAAATGATGTTGATTAAAATCAACTACTTACAACAAGCTATTGAAATAACTTCTGCAAATGGTTTTGTAGCAAAAAAAAAACGACTTGATGGCCCTATAGCCATAGCTACTAAATCGTTACCGTCGCTTACCACCAAAGCCAGTTCAGCCGAAGCAGCTAATAGTAATGCTGCTGCAAAATTATACATTGAAACCCCTGCCGCTGCATCCAACAGGCCATCAGCAATAGCAGCGCCAACAGCTACTGAAGTAGCTACGCCAGCGCCAACTCCGGCGATAAGTGGCGGGCTAGGGCAGCAAGCCCCTAGTGGTGGCAGCAAGCCCGATTTACTAGCGCTGTTACAGCAACATACAGCCGCCCGTGGTTATACTGTATCGGCAGTAAAGCAACCACAAGCCTTAACAGTAGAGAAGTTGAGAGCGGCTTGGGATGCGTATGCACAAAACTATTTGGCCAATACAAAACTGAGTGCTTTTGCTGCCTTTCAGCAAGCAGAATTGGTTGTAGAATCAGACATACGTTTTATGGTGCGTACCAATTCACACATTAATAAAAATTTTATTGAGAGTGAAAAAACAATGCTGTCTGATTTTATACAGCAATCGTTCACTAACATTAACATCACATTTGGGATAGAAGTAAATGCCAGCGATGTGGTAGTGAATATAGAACGGCCTTTGAGTAATCGAGAACGTTATGAGCAGCTTGCTACACAGTATCCTACGTTGCGAGCTTTAAAAGAAGGCCTACGTTTAGAAATAGAATAATGGGTATACCTTATGGTAAATAATATGGGGCGGCCGCAGGCCGCCCCATATTATTTTATACTAATCTTATTGGACATTTACCGTAAGGTTACTACCATAAACTACTCGACTTTCGCTTGCTGCCACGACCATTCAAGCCAAGTGCTCCTAAAAGAGAACGTGTAAGTATGCTTGCTGCAGTTCTACCAACCTGTCGCACCACTGGATGATCGAAGATGCTTTCTTCTTTTTGTGATTTGCTAGTTGGCTTAGTAGATGTTTTATTCGGTGTATCGGCGGTGTTTTGTGCCAACTTAGCCATAAGTATTTCGTAAGCACTTTCAGTATCAACCACACGGTTATACTTTTGAGTGAGTTGACTAGCGGTTACCAATGCATCGATTTCACTCGTTGTTAACACATTCATGCTGCTTTTGGGTGGTAACAAAAGCGTATGTACTAGTGGCGTAGGAATGCCTTTTTCGTTCAGTAATGTTACCAATGCTTCGCCTATACCCATTTGCGTAAGTAAGGCATCTACCTCGTAGTGCGTTGATATGGGGAAGTTTTCGGCTGCTTGCTTAATTGTTTTTCTATCAGCAGCCGTGAATGCTCGTAGTGCGTGTTGAATTTTAAGACCGAGCTGGCTCAATATTGCCGCCGGAACATCTTGTGGGTTTTGGGTGCAAAAGAAGATGCCAACGCCTTTGCTTCTAATGAGTTTAATAATACTTTCTAATTGTTCTAACAACGCATCGCTTGCTTCATTAAAAAGTAGGTGCGCCTCATCAATAAATAAAACCAGTTTGGGTTTATCCATGTCGCCTTCTTCGGGGCAAGTGGCATACAGTTCGGCAAGCAGTTGCAACATAAAAGTACTGAACAGCTTGGGCCTTTGTTGCATATCGGTAACCCGAAGTATGTTAATGATGCCCCTACCATCATTGGCAATTCGCATTAAATCGTTCACATCAAAACTAGGTTCACCAAAGAAAGCATCGGCACCTTGCTGTTGTAGTTCAATTACTTTTCTGAGAATAGTGCCTGTACTTGTTGTACTAATTTTACCATAGTCGGCCTCTAGTGCTGCTTTACCCTCGTTACCAGCGAATTGTAGCACTTTGATGAAATCTTTCAGATCTACTAGTGGCAAGCCATTATCATCGCAGTATTTGAACAGAATAGCAACTAAGCCTGCCTGTGTATCGTTAAGTCCTAAAATTTTACTCAGTAGTATCGGACCAAATTCTGTAACAGTGGCTCTAAGCCTTGTACCAGGTTCATTGCTAATAGTTAGTAACTCTACTGGGTAACCATTGGGTGTATATGAAATGCCCGCTAATTGACAGCGTTCTTCAATTTTAGCGTTGCTATTACCAGCAGCAGCAATACCACTCAAATCGCCTTTGATATCCATCATTAATACCGAAACACTATTATCGCTCAATATTTCGGCCAATACTTGTAAGGTTTTTGTTTTTCCGGTGCCTGTGGCCCCCGCAATCAAACCATGTCGGTTTAGTGTTTTTAGCGGAATGTGCACTTTTGCTGCTTGCTCGGGTGTTCCGTTGAGCATGCCAATACCTAAAAGTGCTTGTTCGCCCTTAAAAAGGTAGCCTTCTCGTATTTCATCGATAAAGTTGTTCGCCATAGCAACTTGCTTTACTCAAACATAAGCAAGAGTGTAGAGATATTTGTTTTTTTGTAGGCTTGATAGCAAGGGGCAGCTTCGTTGTGTCACTCACTTCAACTGTT
>DMPB01000212.1:17710-17858 GCA_003456175.1 Chitinophagaceae bacterium
CCCTACTTTTGCCGTCCGAAAAATTTTGAGTCATGAACGCAGCGGTTCAATTTGTACACGAGCAGCTTACTGCTAAGAAAGAATTTCCAAAATTCAAAGCAGGTGATAACATCACTGTTAATTATAAGATTGTAGAAGGTGGTAAAGA
>DMPB01000212.1:18156-18612 GCA_003456175.1 Chitinophagaceae bacterium
CTACTTTTACAGTACGTAAAATTTCTGACAACGTAGGTGTAGAGCGTATTTTCCCGTTCTTCTCACCTAATGTTGAAAGTATTGTATTGAACAAAGTAGGTAAGGTACGCCGTGCCAAATTGTTCTACTTACGTGAACGTAGTGGTAAGAGTGCCCGTATTAAGGAAAAGCGTATGTAATTGCAACTCGCACAATAATATTGGCGGAGGTGTTAAACTTCCGCCTTTTTTTATAGCCTAATGCGATAGGTTCGTAACTGAACCGTTACCTTTACACTTAAAATCGTTTTTTATGAGTATGCCAGGCGGTATGGAGTGGGTGCTTATCATCCTCGCTGTATTAATTTTATTTGGTGGTCGCAAAATTCCTGAATTCATGCGTGGCCTAGGCCGCGGTATTCGTGAGTTTAACGATGCTAAGAACAATGTTAAGCGTGAAATTGAGGATGGTATCAAC
>DMPB01000212.1:18857-34225 GCA_003456175.1 Chitinophagaceae bacterium
TGGTATCAACGAAAAAGATCGTTCTTCAAGCACTACAGCCTCTCATTAATTCTTTTTTCAACTTTTAAAAGTTCGGCCTTTGCGAAGTATTACTTCTATCAAAGACTATCATATTGCATTACAAAACGGCCATACCACATGCGTAGCGGCCGTTTCGCATTTTATAGCTGCTATTCAAGAGAAAGCACATTTAAACGCATTTATTGAAGTATTCGAACACGATGCTTTAGCACAAGCTGCTACACTCGATGCACATATTGCAGATGGGAAACCGTTACTGCCGCTGCACGGGGTGGTAGTTGGTATTAAGGATGTTATTTGTTACAAAGGGCATCGGGTAACTGCTGCATCTAAAATGTTGGCAGGCTTTGAGAGCGTGTATTCAGCTACAGCGGTAGAACGCTTAATTGCAGCAGGTGCTATTATTATTGGCCGTCAGAACTGCGACGAATTTGCGATGGGTAGTAGTAGTGAACACTCTGCTTATGGTAAAGTATTAAACGCTGCCGACGAAGCCAGAGTGCCTGGCGGAAGTAGCGGTGGTAGCGCCGTAGCGGTACAAGCTAACTTGTGTATGGTAAGCTTAGGCAGCGATACAGGAGGTAGTGTTCGGCAGCCAGCCGACTTCTGTGGTATTGTTGGCGTAAAACCTAGTTATGGTCGTGTATCGCGTTATGGATTGATTGCTTATGCTAGCAGTTTCGATCAAATTGGTGTATTTGCACATTATATCAACGATGCGGCATTGGTGTTGGCTACCATAGCAGGCCCCGATGGAAAAGATAGTACCGCCTTGCAAACCCATTTACCGCAAGGTATACATCATACAACGCCGCACCGCCCTATGCGGTTGGCTTATTTGAAAGAAGCATTAGAGCATGAGGGCTTAGATCGTAACATTAAAGCGGCTTTTGAGCAATTATTTCAGCAATTAAAAGCTGCAGGACATACTGTAACAGCGGTTGATTTTCCTTTGCTTACGCAAATGGTGCCTACGTATTATGTGCTTACAACAGCTGAGGCAAGTAGTAATTTAAGTCGTTACGATGGAGTGAAGTTTGGCTTTGCAGCAAATGAGGTTACGCAACTGAACGATTTATACATACAATCGCGGACGGCAGGTTTTGGCAAAGAGGTGAAGCGCCGTATTATGCTGGGCAATTTTGTATTAAGTTCTGGCTATTACGATGCCTATTTTTCTAAGGCACAACAAGTAAGGCGTTTATTACAACAACAAACTCGCAACATATTAGCGTCGTATGATGCTATTATTAGTCCTACTGTGCCTGGCCCAGCTTGGCGGTTTGGTGAAAAAAGTACCAACCCAACGGCCATGTTCTTGGCCGATATTTTTACGGTGCACGCAAATCTAGTAGGAGCCCCTGCAATGTCTATCCCAGCTTTTCAGCATGATTTTGGCATGCCATTTGGTATACAAGTGTTGTCGAGCGAAGGTGCAGAGGCAACCATGTTTGAAGTAGCTCATGAGCTAGCAAGATTGGTAAAGCCTGGGTTAAGTATTAACTAGTTGATTATCAGTGAGTTACGAGGTTTAAATACTGCATCCTTCCATTGAATCGCACTATAAAACGAACAAATGAAAGGAGTATTAACAACAAAAATTACGACTTGGGTAAGCGCTACAAGCCGTATTTTTTCGGGTGTAGTACTATTAGTATTACTTTTTGTAAGCTTGGTTTCTTTTAAACATCCTAAGAAAAATGTTAAAAAGAGCCAAACAATGATAGCTGTAACTGACACTACCGATGCTGCCGATAAGCAATTCCCAAGCTTATTTAATGCGAGCAATTACGATCCATCAAAGCCTTATATGGCGCAGCTCAATCCGAAAGCGGTACCTTTTGTTCAAGCATATATCGAAAAAAACAGACGTATGCTAGAGCAAATGAAAGAATGGGGAAAGCCCTATTTTGATTTGTATGATCGGGTGTTGCGTGATAATGACTTGCCAGTAGAACTGAAATATTTAAGCGTTATCGAAAGCCATTTGCGTAGCGGACTTACAAGTTATGCTGGTGCTGTTGGCCCTTGGCAAATGATGCCAGAAGAAGCCCGCCGTTGGGGATTAAAAGTGAACAGTAAGGTAGATGAACGCAAAGATTTTGTGAAGAGTACAGCTGCTGCAGCCCAGCTCTTGAAAGCATTATACGCCGATTTTGGTGATTGGTTATTGGTAATTGCTGCTTACAACGCAGGCCCTAATCGTGTAAAAAGTGCCATTAAAAAAAGTGGCTCAACTGATTTTTGGGTGCTGCAAGCTTACTTACCTAACGAAACACGCAACCACGTTAAGAAATTTATTGGCACACATTATTTGATGGAAGGCGGTGCCGGATGGACTACCATGACCGCCGCTGAAACCAATATGCACAAAGCGAATGTTGCAGGTATTTTGCAGCAGCCTATGCTTACCAATGCAGCGTTAGCACAAACAGCTGTGGTAGCAGTTAAAGGTCGTTTTAAAGCATCGGTGATAGCGAAAACCCTAGGTATGAGCTTAAGTGAATTTCAACAATACAATCCAGGTTTTGAGCAATTATTGGCACAAGGTAAGCCTTATCAACTCAGATTACCCGAAGGTAAAATGAGCCTTTTTCAACAAAAACGTAGTGATATATTGCAAGAAAGTGTTCAAGTAATGCTAGCTGCACAGCCTAACATTGCTACATCTGCTAACAAAATGTAACCGCCGTTGCTAATCAACATACCATCAACCAAGCACTTGCTTGGTTTTTTTGTGCGTGTACATTTACCGTAAGGTATTATCAGAAAATATGCCTTACGGTAAATAGGGGACTTTTTTTACGATAGAAGCAATATATGGATATGTTAAGCCTCCACTATCAATAATAATGATTACACTATCTCTCAGTTGTGGTGTTGTATAAGAAAAACTGAATTTTCTAACTTCTGTTTTGTGCGTAGGCGTAGCAATAACATATCGAGTTTTATGGCTGCCTTTATAGCTCGTGATAACTTCTGAAATGGTTCCGATTTGAGTGCTTTTACTTGTTGTTGATTGAAAGGTTTTTATTGCCAGTATATTAAAACATACTAGTGCACCTATTAAAAACGGAAATACAATAAAATCTTGAGTTTTCTTAGATGTGCTTAGTTCGAGGAGGTAAAACTTGTTATATGTGTAAGCCGTTATAATGCCTGTTAATACACAAATACAACCTACTTCCCAAGCAAATGCCTTAACATGCCATAGGCTGTACATGTATTTATCCCAATACCCGAATGTAAATACGTTACCTGCAAGTGTTATTACAGAAAGCGAATTAGTAAGCCATTTTTCTTGTTGAGAACTAATTTTTTTCCAATAGAAAATCTTGCCTTGTTCTAACCTTTTATCGAATTGTTTATTATAATGGGCTTCTAGGAAAATTTGTAGTAGGTAACAGCTTGTGAGTATAAGCAGGACGGCTATTATGAATAGAGGGAGGTTTATCCATCGATTATTTACATCCCATATAAGTGCTATGATACCAAATCCTAATACTATTGGTACACATATTAATAGCCATATCTTTCTTGTAGTTTTCATGTACTCCGATAATTAAAGTATGGAGTCATTTACCAAGCACATTCGCTGGTAGCGTTGCCTACAAAAGGAGGGATGCCACGTTCGGCAACGAACCCATCGTAACGTACAATTAACTCTTGTAACAAGGCTTCTATGGCTGCTACTTCGCGGAGGTTCACTAATTGGTTACGAAATTCTTTGATGTGCGGAAACCCTTTTAGGTAGTTGGTATAGTGCCTACGCATTTCTAAAATGCCCACTACTTCACCCTTCCAACGGATGCTTTCGTGCAGGTGCTGCAATATGGTAGCTACACGTTGCTGTACCGAAGGTGGTGAAGGTACTTCGCCGGTAGTGAGGTAGTGTTTGATTTCGTTGAAAATGAATGGGTAACCAATAGCGGCTCGGCCAATCATTACACCATCTACACCGTATCGGTTTTTATATTCTTTGGCTTTTTGTGGGCTATCTATATCGCCATTCCCAAAAATTGGGATTTGTATGCGAGGGTTGTTTTTAACGCTGGCAATGAGCGTCCAGTCGGCTTCGCCTTTATACATTTGGCAACGGGTACGGCCGTGTATACTTAATGCTTTAATGCCAACATCTTGCAGGCGTTCGGCCACTTCTTCAATATTTTTTGTGGCATCATCCCAACCGAGGCGTGTTTTAACGGTAACGGGCTTATCGGTACTGTTCACAACTGCTTTGGTAAGTCGTACCATTAGGTCGATATCTTTCAGTACACCAGCGCCAGCACCTTTGGTTACTACTTTTTTAACGGGGCATCCAAAATTAATATCAACAATATCGGGGTTAACGGTGCTTACAATTTTTCCGCTAAGTGCCATAGCTTCTTCATCGCCTCCAAAGATTTGAATACCAATGGGGCGTTCACTTTCGTAAATGTCGAGCTTCTGCCGGCTTTTAATAGCGTTGCGGATAAGTCCTTCGCTGCTAATAAACTCGGTAAACATTAGATCGGCACCATGTGTTTTGCATACTGCACGAAATGGCGGATCACTTACATCTTCCATGGGAGCAAGTAATAGCGGGAAATCTGGTAATTGAACCGTGCCTATTTGTACCATAATGTGCAGACTTACATTTACCGCAAGGTGAGTATTATTGAACTTCTGTAAAATAACTTACTTCGCAGCCAAATTAAAGTGCAAATTTACAGGGTTACAAGTTTGTATTATGCAGCAACGCCATTCATTACATCCGGCATTACAGTGGGTGCTTTTAGTAGCAGCATGGGGAGGTAGTTTTTTATTGGGTAGTTTATTGATGTTAGTACTCTGGCCCATACTTACGGGAACAAGTATTATAAGCATGCGTTCTAACATGTTAGACCCTGCCTATGCCGATGCCGTGCGTTGGTTGAATGTGTTATCTACCATTGTTATTTTTATTGTGCCTGCACTTGTATATGCGAAAGTGGTGCGTAGCCAACAACCACTCAAACAATTACGTATTAATGGTAACTTGAATGTAAGGCAGGTGGCTCTAACAGCTTTAATTATGGGTGCTGCTTTAATGCTAAGCGGTTGGCTGGCCGAGGTGAATAAAGCTATACCTGTTGGTGAAGCACTTACCAAAGTGTTTCAATCGTTAGAAGATACCTATACAAGCCAGATTTTATTAATGGCTAACATGCAATCGTTGCAAGATTTTTTGATTGCTCTGGTTGTAATTGCCATAGCACCTGCCGTGGTAGAAGAACTATTTTTTAGAGGGGCCTTACAAACGGCAACACAGCAATGGTTAAAACATCCGCTATCGGCGATACTCATTACTTCGTTTATGTTTAGTGTGATACACTTTTCGTGGTATGGTTTTTTGCCGCGTATGGCGTTGGGTATGGTACTAGGGTATATTTTTTATTACAGTCAAAACATTTGGTTACCCATCATTGGTCACTTCATTAACAATGCGTTGGCACTTACCCAACTGTATCTTTTGAGTAGTAAAGGTCAGTTAAGCAAGGCCGCCCTACAAGCCGAAATCAACACCACCATGCCTTTATGGATGGGGCTTATTGGCTTGTTTTTAGTAATTGTACTCCTACTGCAATTTCGTAAAGAAAGCTTGCTGCAATATGCACACCGAACCGATGATGATGATGTGTAATACAGCAGGCATTTGTACACTTTACCTTACGGTAAATGTTTTCTTGCTTATTTATACTCCATGATTGGATGGCGTTCGAAGGGATGCTTTTGTTCATCAAAAATATAACGATAGGTTACCATGCGTCGGCTTTGCTTGCCTCCCAAGTTTTTATAGATATTATGCATTTTTGGGTTCCAATCTGCCGCCCAGCCCATTTCGTAATCTGTATATCGGCCATTGCCTTGAATTATGAAGGCCGCTTCTTGAATTAAGAAACTATCAACGCCCAGGGCTTGAAATTTAGGTACTACGCCAAATGCTAATCCGGTAGCAATTTTGCAAGTACCCGTATACTTCATGTACAATAAATGCAGCTTTTGTAACAAGCCCATTTTGCCATTGAAATGCTTGAAATATTGGTTGATATCAGGTATGTTAATAAACATGGCAATAGGATCTTCTTTGTAATAGGCGAACCATACCAGGGTTTCATCCATAATAGGTTTCATTTTGCCAAAGAGCTTCATTACCTGGTCGGGTGTAATTTCTTTACCCTCGCCATGTTGTGCCCACGCTGCGTTGTATACTGTTGCAAAATCATGTGCATGTTTTGCCAGATTTTTAAGCGAAATATGCTTGGCTGAATATTCGGGTTTAGCTGCAAATTTTGCATGGCGTTCTTGAAAGCGAGGTGGTAAAGGCTCGCTCATTATCATGCGAAAAAAATATTGATTGTAGTAGTTTTTAAAACCGTAGGTTTCAAACAAATGTTGGTAATAAGGCGGGTTGTAGCTCATGCCATATACGGGTTCACGGTCAAAACCCTCTACCATTAAGCCCCAGTTTTTATCGCGGTCGCCAAAGTTAATGTTGCCATCCATGGCCTCCATGCCTTCGGCAACTAGCCAAGCCTTAGCTGTATCGAGTAATTGATTAGCAGCCGCCTGGTTATTAATACAATCGAAATAGCCCACACCACCTACTGGATAATCGGTGCCTTTGTTAATGTATTTACTATTGGTGAATGCTGCTACCCGACCAATGTATTGGCCTTGATTGTTTTTGAGCAACCAACGCTTGGCAGTACCATATTTGAAGAGTTTGTTTTTTGCAGGGTCAAACACATCGTTCACTTCATTATCGAGTGGACGAATATAATATGGGTTGCCTCGGTGCACCATTACATTCACCTCTAGAAAAGCTTTGGCGGTAGCGGGTGTATTTACTTCAACAATATGCATGGTTGTAGTAGTTCTAATGATTTCGTAACATATTAATTTAAAATGGTGTACGAAGTGGTGCCATCTTTCGCATCTTTCAATTGAATGCCAACAGCTTCTAACGATTTGCGAATAGTATCGCTGGTGGCATAATCTTTATTGGCTTTAGCTTGCTTACGCAAATCAATAAGTATATCTAACACACCATCGAGCTTGCCATCGTTATTGCCTGCAGCACTTATTGGTTGTAAGCCGAAAATAGTTTCAACGAATAAATGCATTTGCTGCTGTAGTTGTTGCAATGTATTGCTGGCTAAAGCATTCATTGCAATATGACCATCTTTAATACCGTTGATAATAGGTACTAACTCAAACATATTGGCTAATACTTTGGCTGTATTTAAATCGTCGTTCATACTTTCTGCAAAGCCTTGTACTAGTTGCTGCACTTTACTATCTAAAGCATTGTCGGCGGCTGCGTTCGCATTTGCCGTAAGGCTCATATTTTTTAAATATTGATATGCTTCTAGCAGCCTTTTCATACCTTTTTCGGCTGCTTGTAATGCTTCGTTACTAAAATCGAGTGTGCTACGATAGTGTGTTTGTAGTATGAAAAAGCGCACCGTCATAGGGTGGTAGGCTTGTGTTAGTAAGTGATGCGAACCACTAAATAGCTCGCTTAACTTAATAACGTTGTTATAGCTCTTACCCATTTTGCGGCCGTTAATGGTAATCATATTGTTGTGCAGCCAGAAACGAGCATTGAGCTTGCCATGATTGCATACGGCACTTTGTGCAATTTCACACTCGTGATGTGGAAACTGCAAATCCATACCGCCACCATGTATATCAAATTGTTCGCCCAAGTATTTTTTACTCATAGCGCTACACTCAATATGCCATCCCGGAAAGCCTTCGCCCCAGGGGCTTGCCCAACGCATAATATGTTCTGGTGGGGCTTTTTTCCAAAGTGCGAAGTCGGCTTTGTTGCGTTTTTCTTCTTGCCCGTCGAGTTCACGGGTGGTTTCTAACAACTCATCAAGGTTGCGGCCGCTTAGCATACCATATGGTAAGCCTTGTGCCGCAAATACTTCGTGATATTTTGCAACATCAAAGTATACACTGCCATTTACTTCGTAAGCAAAGCCATCGGCAATGATTTTTTTGATCATTTCAATTTGTTCTACAATATGTCCTGTAGCGGTGGGTTCAATACTAGGCGGCAGGTTGTTGAACTGTTGCATAGCCCAATGGTACATGTTGGTGTATTTCTGCACCAACTCCATAGGCTCAAGTTTTTCAAGCACCGCCTTAGAACTGATTTTATCTTCCGCGGCACGGCCTTCTTCTTCAAAATGGCCAGCATCGGTAATGTTACGTACGTAACGAACTTTATAGCCTAAATGCATCAAATATCGATATACAATATCGAATGTGATGAAAGGGCGTGCATGGCCTAAATGACTTTCGCCACTTACAGTTGGGCCGCACACATACATGCCCACATAGGGGTATTTATAAGGTTCGAATACTTCTTTTTTACGCGTAAGCGAATTATATACTTGTAATGATGCTGCACTCATGAACTTAATACAATTAAAGGTGGCAAAGATAACTGACCATGCTACAATGAATAATAGTTAATGTGCAAAAGGTAACCCGTTACACTTGTTAAATATGCTGCGCCTTACGGCAAATGAGTAGCCGCATGCAAATGGCTATTTATGGTTTGATGAAAAGATCGGCAACCAGCATTACATGGTCGCTTAGATCTTCATCTTTCATTTGAAATTTTTGAACGATGAAATTGGTATCGGGCATGATATAATCGATGCGAAGGGTAGGTGCCAAATCGTTGTAGGTACGGCCTAAGCCGAAGCCATTCACTAAAAAAGCATCTTGCCTATAACCTTTCACTTTACGGTAGGTGTAGCTGGTTGGCACATCGTTATAATCGCCGGTAATACAGTGTATATAAGGACAAGTATCTAGCACTGCACGAACCAAATCGGCCTGAATACCTCGTTTTTGAAAAGCGGTTTTCATTTTTCGTGCAATGCCTTTGCTGGCTTCTACACTCGCTTCGTCGGTGAGTTTTATTTTTTCGATATCAACATAGTCACGTTCTGCGAATTTGAACGATTGCATGTGTGTGGTATGAATACGTACTGTATCGCCTTGCGGTAAAAGCACATCAATGAAAATGACACTTTCAGGGTTCTTACCTCTAAAAGGAATTTTACCACTTGCTAAGATGGGGTACTTAGAGAATAAAATACAACCCGATGCATAGTTGCCGCTATCGCGAGTGAAATCTTTCGAAAAGTGATAGTAGGGGTAGGTGTCAGTAAATAGTCCTAAGTTATCAGCTCTGCTGCCAGGTTCGTTGTAACGATGGTTAAACTCTTGCAAGCAAAGTATTTGAGCACCTGTTTCTTTTAGTGCACGGGCAATTTCGGTACGGGCAAGTTGCTTGCGTTCTTTGTTTTTGCTGATTCCGGTAAGGCTATGCACATTCCAGTGTGCTACACGCAGGCTAGGTTTTTGCTTGCTTTTAGGACTACTAGCGGTAAAGCCCCAAGTGTTGCGTATTTGTGCATAACCAATCACCAAACTTAGCAGCGGTAATAGCACCCAAATGGGTTTGATGGTAAGCCAAAAGAAAACTGAGAAAACTAATAACGTGGTTAAATAAGGCAATGCTAATGCCAGCATACCAAATACCCAGCCAATACTTGATTGCGGTGGAATGAACGGGCTGGCGCAACTGGCCAAAAAAGCCAATGCCACCAATAAGTTGATGGTAATGAGTAAGCGTTTAATCCATTTCCTAAGCCAAAGTCCAATACTATTTCCAGCCATACTGTAAATATAAGGGCTTGCCGAAAATACCCGTGTTCGTGCTTGCCGCTTATAGCATTTACCGTAAGGTTAGCAGGCCTTATTATTACATTTGCAGCTTTATGGCTCAAAACAAGGATAAGAAAGGCTTCGATTTTGTTGCGTTGCGGAGGGTGTTCTCATATGTACAACCGTATCGGTCGCGTTGGTACATGAGTATTATTTTGGGTATTGTACTAGCTTTTATTTCGCCTTTACGACCTTATTTGGTACAGCTAACAGTTGATAGAGCTACAGGCGGACATAAACCAGTGCCTGCTTGGTTGCAATGGGTGTTAGGCGATGATAATGTGACGCATGTGATGCACTTTTTAGTAGCAATCACTGTATTTCAAATTGCTTTTTTATTGGTAGAAACCTGCCTGCGGTTCTTCTTTTCGTTTGCAACTGCATGGATTGGTCAGGCGGTGGTGAAAGACTTGCGAGTAGCGGTTTTTGAGAAAATCTTGCGACTCAATTTAAAACAGTTCGATACTACACCTATTGGTACATTAACTACCCGAACCATCAACGATATTGAAAGTATTAACGATATTTTTAGTGATGGACTGATTCCTATTATTGCCGACTTACTCTCCATTATTATTACGGTATCGGTAATGTTCGCCATCGATTGGCAGTTAACGCTAGTTGCGTTGATTCCATTTCCTATACTAATTGTTGCTACCTACTATTTCAAAGAAAGCGTTAACAGAAGCTTTCATAAAGTACGCAATGCCGTATCGGCACTGAATGCTTTTGTTCAAGAGCATATCACGGGTATGTTGGTGGTACAGGCATTTGCAGCAGAAGATAGAGAAATGCAAAAATTTGCCACCATTAATAAACAGCACCGCAATGCCAATATCAACGCCATTTTTGCCTACTCCGTTTTTTTTCCAGTGGTAGAAGTGGTGTTGGCAGTAAGTATGGGTTTGGTAGTATGGTGGCTGGCAGGCAAAGCCATAGATCAACCTATGGATAGTGCCCTTGCGGGTAAATTAGCTGCTTTTACCCTTTATCTCAATCAAATTTTCAGACCGCTTCGAGTGATTGCTGATAAGTTCAATGTGTTACAAATGGGTGTTATTGCCAGCGAACGTGTGTTTGCAGTACTCGATAACCCCGATGTAACACCTGAAGGAACAGTACAACCACCAACTAGTAACAGTGCACAAGCGGCAGGGGCTATTACATTTAACAACGTATGGTTTGCTTATAATGAACCTAATTATGTGCTAAAGAATATTAATTTTCAGGTACTACCGGGCGAAACTGTAGCATTGGTAGGGCATACGGGTAGTGGCAAAACCAGTATTATATCGCTACTGAATAAATTATATCAGATACAACAAGGTGAAATTATACTTGACGGTACTAACATCAATGATTATAGCACTGAAACCCTACGTAGCCATATAGGCGTAGTACTGCAAGATGTATTTTTATTTAGTGGTACAGTCATGGATAATATTACCCTGCGTAATCCAAATATTACAGAAGCACAAGTGGTTGCTGCAGCAAAGATGATAGGCGTTCACGACTTTATCATGCGACTTCCTGGCGGTTATCAGTTCGATGTGATGGAGCGAGGAAGTACGCTTAGCCTGGGGCAACGTCAATTATTAAGCTTTATTAGGGCACTTTTATACAACCCATCGGTACTCATATTAGATGAAGCAACCAGTAGCATTGATACAGAAAGCGAATTGTTAATACAACATGCTATAGATACGCTCATACAAGGCAGAACCTCCATAGTTATTGCCCATAGGTTAAGCACCATCCGTAAAGCCAATAAAATTATTGTACTCGATAAAGGTGAAATCAAAGAGATTGGGTCGCACGAACAGCTGTTAGCTTTAGGTGGTTTCTATACTAAACTTTATGAAATGCAGTTGCAGCAAGAGTTGGCCAATTAGTCGGTTGAAAACTTGCATCGGATTTCTGAAAATTACGTTAACACTTCGGCTTTCCCCCTTATCTTTGCCGCAAATTTCAGGGAAGGTATGGCTCAAAATAGGGTTAAATGCTTGCTGGCTTTGGTTTTCAGCGTTTTTATGCTTACAAATGCCAATGTGGTAGTTGCTCAAGAACAACACCCAGTGCAAGCCCACAATACAGATGCTGCAACCAGTCATAAGCCTGCCGAAAAAGAATTTAACGTTACTGAAACAATTCTCGAACACATTTCTGATGACCATAGCTGGCACCTTTGGGGGCATACCAGCATTGCATTACCTGTTATTTTAAAAACTGATAAAGGTTGGGAAACATTCAGCAGTGCTAAGCTCATGGATGAGCATCACGAACCTATTACTTATACTGGTACCACTACTGGGTATCAGTTCAAAGTGAATACCAATCATGAAACGGGTAAGAAAAGCATCGTTATCATTGGTGCCGATGGTAATATTAACCAAGCTGCAACGGCTTCTATCTTAGATATGAGTATCACTAAAAACGTAGCAAGCATGTTTATTGCTGTGTTTTTGTTGCTCGCAATCTTTTTAAGTGTAGCAGCAAGCTATAAAAAGCGTGGCGTTACAACGGCACCTAAAGGTTTCCAAAACATTATGGAAACACTCATTCTATTCGTTCGCGACGAAATTGCTCGTCCTAACATCGGCGAGAAATACTTTAAATATATGCCGTTCTTATTAACGGTATTCTTCTTCATTTTCATCAACAATTTGTTAGGTCTAATACCTTTCATACCCGGTGGTGCTAACGTGAGTGGTAATATCGCGTTTACGATGACACTAGCAGTTTTCACCTTCATCGTAGTGAATTTCAGCGGTAACAAAAACTATTGGAAGCACATTTTCTGGATGCCAGGTGTAGCTGTTCCGATGAAAATTTTCTTAATGCCTATCGAGGTAATCGGCATTTTCACCAAGCCTATCAGTTTAATGATACGTTTGTTTGCCAACATAACCGCAGGCCACATTCTTGTACTAAGTTTAGTTTGTTTGATCTTCATATTCAAATCTGTAGCAGCATCTGCCGTTGCAATCCCGTTCACTGTATTTATCAGTTGTATTGAGTTGTTGGTAGCATTTCTACAGGCCTTCATCTTTACCATGTTAAGTGCATTATACATTGGCATGGCTACTGAAGAACATCATGACGATCATCATTAACAACGTTTTTTCTTAACCATCATAATTTCAACAAAATGATCGGAAGTATTGCTGCAATTGGTGCTGGCTTAGCCGCTATCGGTGCCGGTATTGGTATTGGTCGTATCGGTGGCTCTGCCGTAGAAGGTATGGCCCGTCAGCCAGAAGTTGCTGGTAAAATTCAAGGTGCTATGATCGTAGCTGCCGCCTTCGTAGAAGCGGTTGCTCTTTTCGCAGTGGTAGTTGCCCTTTTGGGTACTCGCTAGTAAGCACCAACAGTTTCAGCCTCTACGCACAGGGCAGCGAGGCTGAAATTGTTTTACTGCTTCGCAGTAACATATCTTGGTTGTCAACTTTGTGCGAAACTCAACATTGGTTGCGTCGCACACTTCAACTGAGGTACAAACACGAGCTAAATTTTAGAAAGTAAGCATAAGCTGCTAGTTTTGCAGCCGCTTTCAGAAAATACAACGATATGTTTTTAGAAGTTAATCCTCTCGTATTACCTGAGCTAGGTTTGGTTATTTGGAGTACAATTGCCTTCCTAGTATTACTATTTGTGCTTACCAAGTTTGCTTGGAAGCCCATTATGGCAGCTGTAAAAGAGCGTGAAACTGGTATTGAAGAAGCCTTAGCCAAGGCCGAGAAAATGAAGGCCGAGATGGCTCAGTTACAAAACGAGAACGAAGCTTTATTAGCAAAAGCTCGTGAAGAACGTGCCACTCTAATCAAAGAAGCGAAAGAAACAGCCGATAAAATGGTGGCAGCTGCGCAAGAAAAAGCTAAAGCAGAATACGATCGTATTGTTGCCGATGCACAAGCAGCTATTCATCAGCAAAAGAACCAAGCACTTACAGAGGTTAAAAACCAAGTTGGTAGCATGGTAATTGAAGTGGCCGAAAAAGTATTGCGTAAGCAGTTAGCCGATAAGCCACAACAAGAAGCGTACATTCAAGAATTAGTGAACGGCGTTAAGCTGAATTAATTGGCATAAAAACTAACACATCGTATTATTATGACGAACCCTCGTTTAGCAGCACGTTATGCCAAAAGCTTGATTGACCTTTCACAAGAGCAAGGTAAGCTTGAGGAAGTGTATGCCGATATGCGTTACATGCAAGCTTTGGCAAAAGCTAGTAAAGAGCTTGTGGCTTTGTTAAAAAGTCCCATCGTTAAAGGCGATAAAAAGCTTGCTGTTATTGAAAGTTTAACCAATGGGAAGGTTGGTGCACTTACAAGTGGTTTCAATCGCTTGCTGGTTAATAAAGGTAGGGAAAACGATCTTGTAGCTATTGTAGATGCATTCATCGATCAGTACAATACACTAAAAGATATTCATCGCGTTAAGTTTACCACAGCTGTTGCGGTGAGTGATACTTTGAAGCAAAGTATTGTTAACACGGTAAAAGCGCAAACTGGCTTTACGCATATTGAGTTAGAAGCTAAAGTTGATGCTAATATTATTGGTGGTTTTGTACTAGAGTTCGACAATAATTTGGTTGATGCATCTGTGGCAAGAGATTTAAGAGATTTAAAAGCACAATTTTCGAAAAACTGGTACGTACCTAATATGCGATAGTACTTGTTACATACTTGTACCTGAAGTACAAGTGAGTGACACAACGAAGCTGAGGTTTGTACAAATGCTGGTAATAACATAATTAGATAACAATCACGACAACTTCAAAATATGGAAGCGATTAAGCCCGATGAAATTTCAGCGATACTGCGCCAGCAGTTAAGCAATTTCAACGCCAGTGCCGAGCTGGAAGAAGTAGGTACCGTATTGCAGGTGGGCGATGGTATTGCCCGTGTGTACGGCCTTAACAACGTACGCAGCGGTGAGCTGGTAGCCTTTGATAATGGTTTAAAAGCCATAGCCCTGAACCTAGAGGAAGATAACGTAGGTGTGGTACTACTTGGCGATAGCAAAAGTGTAAAGGAAGGTGATAAAGTACGCCGTACTGGTCAGATTGCCTCTATTAAAGTAGGCGAAGGCATGGTAGGCCGTGTAGTTAATACTCTTGGTGAGCCTATTGATGGTAAAGGCCCTATCGTTGGTGATTTGTATGAAATGCCATTGGAGCGTAAAGCACCTGGTGTAATTTATCGTGAGCCAGTTAAAGAACCATTACAAACAGGTATCAAAGCGATTGATGCGATGATTCCTGTAGGTCGTGGTCAACGTGAATTGGTAATTGGTGACCGTCAAACTGGTAAAACTGCCATTTGTATTGACACCATTATCAATCAAAAAGAGTTTTACGAAGCTGGTAAGCCAGTATATTGTATATACGTAGCCATTGGACAGAAAGCTAGTACTATTGCTGGTGTAATGAAAACATTACAAGATGCTGGTGCTATGGCTTACACCGTAATTGTAGCTGCAAGTGCCAGCGATCCTGCTCCGCAGCAGTTCTACGCACCATTTGCTGGTGCTGCGATTGGTGAATTCTTCCGCGATACTGGTCGTCCTGCATT
>DMPB01000212.1:34541-42476 GCA_003456175.1 Chitinophagaceae bacterium
TATCCTGGTGACGTATTCTACTTGCACAGCCGTTTGTTAGAGCGTGCTGCAAAAGTGATAGCAAACGATGATATTGCTAAGAATATGAACGATTTGCCAGCGAGCATCAAGCATATGGTGAAAGGTGGTGGTAGCTTAACAGCTTTACCAATCATTGAAACACAAGCTGGTGATGTATCGGCCTACATTCCAACGAACGTAATTTCAATTACCGATGGTCAGATATTCTTAGAAGGTAACTTGTTTAACGCAGGTATTCGTCCGGCTATTAACGTGGGTATTTCTGTAAGCCGTGTGGGTGGTAATGCTCAGATTAAGAGTATGAAAAAAGTAGCTGGTACCTTAAAGCTCGACCAAGCTTTGTACCGCGAACTTGAAGCGTTCTCTAAATTTGGTGGCGATTTAGATGCTGCTACTAAGAGCGTATTAGACAAGGGTGCTCGTAACGTAGAAATTTTGAAGCAAGCTCAATATTCTCCATTAACTGTAGAAAAGCAGGTAGCTATCATCTACTTAGGTACACAAGGTTTGTTGAAAGAAGTTGCAGTTAAAAACGTAAAAGCTTTCGAAGAACATTTCTTAACTGAAATGCAAAACAAATTACCTGATGTATTAGTAGAGTTCAAAAAAGGTAACTTACCTGAAGATGGCTTGAAGAAGATGGTAGACATGGCTAAGAGCATTATGCCACAGTACAAGTAAGTACGCAACATTTACCGTAAGGTAACATACATAATAAAGCCCAATCTATTGATTGGGCTTTATGTTTTACTTACGTAAATGAAATGCCATTTGCAGCTATAACCTAGCGTAGGTAATGAAGTCGGTACTACTAACATCGGTAAAGCCTACATTTCTAAACATTGTTACCAGTTGCCCGCGGTGATACGTTGCATGGTTCATTACGTGCATCACCACTTTGTACAATTCTGTTTGAAACGTTTCGCCTTTCAGATTTTGATACACTAATGGTTGCATGAGTCCGGTGATATCATTGTTTTTCACAAAGGCAATCCAGTTCGTAGTTTGTTGCAACCAAAATTGTTGAATTGTTGCTGTTGCTGTATCGGTGGTAACGCCCTCTTGCCAAATGCTGTTACCAGCAACACGTTGCAGCCAATTGTATTCGGCGTTGGCCATATGTGTAATAGTACTAATAAGCGTATTAAAACTACTTATTTGTTGTTGGTGTTGTTGTTCGGGTGTACAGCGTAGCATCCAGTCACATACTTTTTCAGTAGCCCAGTGATGGTATTCTGTAAGTTGTGTAAGTAATGTTTTCATGTTTCAAGAGCAAAAACTATGGTTTAATATCGTGAATGTTGCGGTTAAGGTAATTGCTGTAATCTGGCACTACAGCTTCATAGGGTTGGTGCATGAAAGGACTTGTGATGATAAAATCGGCCGTTGCACGGTCGCAAGCCATGGGAATATTCCATAATACAGCGAGCCTTAGTAGTGCTTTTACATCGCTATCGTGGGGTTGTGCACTAAGCGGATCCCAGAAAAAAATAATCATATCTAAATCGCCAGTAGCAATTAACGCACCAATTTGTTGATCGCCACCCAACGGACCACTGAGTAAGCGTTCTACAGGGGTTTCTAATGTTTCTTGTAAGAGCTTGCCAGTAGTGCCTGTGGCCAGTAATTTGTGTTTAGAGAGCACAGCTTTGTTATAGCGTGCCCAATCAATCAAATCATCTTTTTTATGGTCGTGCGCTACAAGAGCAATGGTTTTAATAGCACCGAGCTGTTTTACCTGAGGGTTATTGCCATAATTCATGTGGGAAAGATAATGAAATGGAATACTTACGTAAATACATTTTGTTTAAGCTTCATTTAAGGTTTTGTAGAAGGTTAAAATATAGCGGTATCGGATATTGCAAAACAATTAATGTCAATGAAACGTTAAGTTTGCCATTACCCCAAAAGAATCGTGTTAGCATGTACAAAAAAGCATTACGCAGCATAGAGGCAACCATAGGTTTCTGCTTGTTACTATTGTTGTTGTTACCCTTCGAGGATATGCCATTACCATTCCACCTCGTTTCAGGCGTAGTGGCGAGAGTATTCTTATTTTTCATAACAGGCTTTATGGCTTACAAGCTACTTACTGGCAAGCCCGATTTTTTACGATTATATCGAAAAATTAGTCGGCGTAACCGAGTAAGGCGTAGAGGTTACTGATTTTGTAAAGCTTAATTAGCATGAGCTATCAACAAACTGTTTAACTTTACCACAAACCCCCGTATATGAAGTCTTTGCACTTAACAAGGCAAGACGTGTTCTTTTGGTTGATGATGGCCACATTATTGTATGCCATTATAGGTTAGAAAGAGCGAAACGATTGTTCACTTGCCCCCAAGAAGCTACTGCTCACCACCTATCTTTGAAAAAAATAGATATGTGAGCAGTTTCATTTACAGTAAGTTACCACAAGTAGGCACTACCATTTTCACCGTAATGAGCCAACTAGCCGCTACACATAATGCGGTTAATTTAGGTCAGGGCTTCCCCGATTTTCCGATGAGTGCCGAACTCATAGCCTGTGTAACTAAAGCTATGCAAGATGGTGCCAACCAATACACCCACATGAACGGGCTGCCTTTGCTACGAGAACAGCTTTGCCAAAAAATGGAGCATTTGTATGGAACGCCTTTACATGCCAATGATCATATCACCATTACTCCGGGTGGTACGTATGCCATTTACACCGCTATTACTGCTTTGCTACAACCTGGCGATGAAGTAATTGTATTTGAGCCCTGCTACGATAGTTACTTACCTAATATCATCATCAACGGTGGCATACCAGTTACCATAGCGTTGAACGCAAATGATTACAGCATTCCATGGGATGAGGTGAACGATAAGATTACTACTAAAACCAAACTTATCATCATCAATTCGCCGCATAACCCAACGGGTGCAGTGTTGCAAGCAAGCGATTTGCAACAACTTGAAGCAATTGTAGCTCAAAAAGGCATATTTGTACTAAGCGATGAGGTGTATGAACACCTGATTTTCGATGGTATAGCACATCAATCAGTTTGTCGTTATCCTAACTTATTGCAGCATAGTATGGCTGTATTTTCTTTTGGTAAAACCTACCATTGTACGGGTTGGAAACTAGGTTATTGTATTTCTACCAATGAGCAGTGGATGCAAGAGTTTAGAAAAGTGCATCAGTTCAACGTGTTCAGCTGCAACACGCCAATGCAGGCAGGTTTAGCTGCTTATTTGCAACATCCCGATGCTTATTTAACGTTGGGCACGCAAATGCAAGCCCATAGAGATTATTTTCAGCAGTTAATGCAAAGCACACCGTTGCAGGCATTACCTAGTTATGGCAGCTATTTTCAGTGTTATAGCTATGCCCATTTAAGTGATATGCCCGATAAAGAGGCTGCCGTGTATCTTA
This sequence comes from Chitinophagaceae bacterium, assembly GCA_003456175.1. Lineage (GTDB taxonomy): Bacteria > Bacteroidota > Bacteroidia > Chitinophagales > Chitinophagaceae > UBA10646. The sequence continues at coordinate 37,963 of DMPB01000212.1, forward strand.
CGGAGCAATATGGCGTTGCAACCATACCAGTATCTGCGTTTTATGCGAATGGCACCGATAATAAAGTGTTGCGCTTTTGCTTCGCAAAGCAGTTTGCTACGCTTGAACGTGCAGTAGCACGCCTGAACGACTTGCAGTTTTAAGTGCGTCAGCATTTGCCGTAAGGCCATTATACATAACATGTACTACCAGCCGAAACCTGCCGTTTCGGCTTTTTAATGCCTATACCTTACGGTAAATAATAACAATTACCGTTCATCAGCTTATTTTTCCGTTAGTGTATTCAATAGAACTGTGCTTTCTACATAACTAGTTGATAATCAAGTACTTACATTAAACCTAATACAGAATGAAACAAGCTACCATAAAAAAAATGGTACTATGTGTTGCATAGTACCTAAAAACTCCCCATCTTTGTGTTGTCAAAGTAATCAAGCACTGATGAACGACAATAAACAATAACAACCCTAAACTTTTAAAAAATTATAGTTATGAAACTCGGTAACAACAACAACAGCATTTTTTCAGTTTTAAGCAACAACAGCTTACAACAATTAACTACACAAGTAGCCGAAACCCTAGCTACCGATGTAATGGGTGCAAAGAAAATTTTTAGTGCTGCCGATTTGTGGAAAGTGCAGCGCATGCGTAGAGCTAGAAATACACGCCGTGAATTAGTGTTGGGCTAATACAAACCCTAAACCCTTAGAACAACACAACCAACCCTATCAACCACCATCACCTTAAAAACGCCGAAAGCGAAAGCAAGTAGGCACAAAACTTCGAACCATGGATATTCAGAACACACAAAGCCAAATGCGTAAAGGCGTGCTGGAGTTTTGTATCCTTTCTATCATACGCCAGGGCGAAGTATACCCAAGTGATATTGTAGATAAGATGAAAGCTGCCGACCTGAGCATTTTAGAAGGTACATTATACCCGTTGCTTACACGCCTCAAAAATGCCGAATTACTTACCTACCGTTGGGTAGAAAGTAGCAGCGGCCCGCCACGTAAGTATTTTAGCATGACAGAAAAAGGACTTATCTTTTACGAAGAACTGCATGCTACCTGGAATGAACTGGCTCAAGCCGTTCAAGCCCTTACACAACCTAACAACCCTTAATCAACCTATACTACAACCTTTCAACTCTATTTTATGAAAAAGGTAATTAACATCAACTTCCAGGGCAGGGTAGTTCCTATCGAAGAAACTGCTTTTGAGATGCTGCAAAACTATACCGATAGCTTACGCCGGTTTTTTGCCAACGAAGAAGGAAAAGACGAAATCATTAACGATATAGAAGGCCGTATTGCCGAACTCTTTGCTGAAATTTTGAAAAAAGGCAATAGTTGTATTACTGATGCCGATGTTGAAGCAATTATTCAGAGCATGGGCCGCCCAGAAGATTTTGAAACCGAAGAAGCCAGCGTTCACAGTCAACTAGGTGGTAATAATACTACCGGCGAGCAACAACAGCAGCAGCAATTTGCACAAGGTCGCCGCTTGTATCGCAATGCTAATGATAAAATATTAGCAGGTGTATGCGGAGGCTTGGCTAACTACTTGAATGTAGATCCTATTTTGGTACGTATCATTTTTGTAGTGTTGTTTAGTATTGCTTTTATACCGTATATTGTTATTTGGGCTTTGGTACCTAGCGAAGCCGATATGCAAGTGGGTGCTACTCGCAAACGCTTGTTTAGAGACGAAGACAATAAATTTATCTCTGGTGTTTGTGCTGGCTTGGCTAGTTACTTTAATGTGAACGTTTGGGTGCCACGCCTTATTTTCTTGATACCGTTTATTTCATTTGCTTTCCGTTGGAATCATTGGGATATGTTTAGTTTCCCTAATTTCTTCAGTATTAGTTTTAGTCCGGGTGCAACACTCATTTACATCATTCTATGGATTGTATTGCCAGTAGCTAAAACTACCAGTGAAAAACTGGAGATGCGTGGCGAAAAAGTTGATGTGAACAGCATTAAGAATACTGTTACCGAAGATTTAAAAGGTTTTCCAAATCGTATAGCGCAGCAAGCTTCAAAAAGTGGAAGTTCACTCGGCCGCATCATAGCTATTATCGCTAAAGTATTCTTGTATTTTATTATGGCCTCGGTATTATTATCGGTAGTAGCAGCTTTCGCAGGCTTTGGTATTGCTGGGTTAGGATTGTTGCCTTTAAGTGATTTAATTCTTAAAGATGGTTGGCAAAGTTGGTTAGCAATTATTGGTTTGATATTATTCTTTTGGGTGCCTGTTGTAGGTATCATTACCTGGGGTATTCGCCGATTAACAGGTCGTAAAGGCAGCAAGGGCATTTTAGCGTATGCTTTCAGTGCCTTATGGATTGGCGGCTGGATTGCTATGATATTATTGGTTGCCAGCTTATCAAAAGATTTTAGAAGAACCAATGCTTGCAGTTTTGAACAGGTTGCCCTTAGCAATGCCCGAGTAGATAAGTTAGAAATTAGAAATGCCGATTACAACGATAGCTTCTTTTATAATAGTCATCGCTTTCGCTTTGAGCCATTTGAGAGTATCAACTTTGATAGCATTTACGTACCGAATATTGACATCATCATTGAAAAAAGCAATAGCGATTCATTTACCGTAAGGTATGCACGCCAAGCCAATGGAAGCAGTGTACAAGAAGCAGAGAAGTTAGCACAATTTGCTTTTAATATTCAGCAAAAAGATACCATTTTAATGGTTGATAAAGGCATACACATTAACAGTACAGATAAATTTCGCAACCAGCGTGTAACCATGATTGTTAGTGTGCCGGTAGGTAAAAAAATTATGGTGCATGAAGATGTGAATGTATATGACGATGTAACCATTCAATTTGGCCCTAACCATTACAACGACGAGTTCTGGCGCTATAATCGCTACAGAGTAGAGTGGTCTACAGGTGTAGAATACATTATGACAACAGAAGGTTTGAAGCGGGTTGATGGAAAAAAATTGAACAAGGATAACGATGCTGATGGATCATTAGAAGAGTACAAAAAAAGCCGCGAAAAACTAGAGCAAGAGCTACTTGAAAAAAAGCGTGAATTAGAGCAAATGGAGCGTGAGTTAAAACAAGCGCCTGATACTACTAACCGCTACAAGTACAAGCAAGTGGTTGTTAACCCACCCAAAGCATCTGAAAAAATTATGGCTACACGCCTTGAAAAGTCTGACGATTACATTCCTTATCCTACCGCATTTATACTCATGCGTTTAGGCCGATAATCGTACAAAAGCTGGTTGTAGTAGTTGCCCTTGGCTACCCTTGGTAGCCGGGGCTTTTTTATAACCTTACGGTAAATGAACACATGCTGCTAACCATGCTGATATGTATAAATGCAATATTATTGCAGTAGTATAATACTGCATACATGTTACAACGCATCACCATATTATTGGCCATTTGCTTATTAGTATGGGGTAGTTATGCAGTAGGGGTACGTATAGCAGAAGCCTCTACAAAAAATACATTGCTTACCAACCTAGAGGCGTACCCAGCCATGAAGCAGTTAAAAGAAGCTAAAGCTGCTGTTGAACGAGGAGGTGCCCAAAAGGGTGAAATATTTATTACCATTACAAGTAGTACTACGGCAGTAGTTGGCATTGAGTACACTATTATTAACGAAACATCGGATGTGCTTTTTAGCGAACCCTACGTTTTTATGTATTCCATAGAATTTGATAAGGCCACAAAAAAAATTCAGAAAGTAGGGCCATATGTAATACCTGTGAATTAGATATAGTAGTTATTTTCTTTAGATTAAGATTTTGTTAATTCGGTAGTTTTCTCTATTTTTTCGCCTGAAACAAGATCACTGCTATGAGAAAATTAATGCTGCTATTTACGATAGCACTTACATGTGCTATGTATGGTTATTCGCAAAGCGCATCCAATTATGTTTTTAGTGCTAGTACTGGCACATTCACGCAAGTAACTGACGCTAGTGCAACAAGGCTTTCTGCCGTAGAAGCCGATGGAGGACTTAGTGCTGCTCAAAATATTGGGTTTACTTTTACCTATGAAGGTGTGAATTACACACAGTTTAGAATGAGTTCTAATGGATTCATTTCACTGAATCCCACTGGCACATCAACACTTACAACCAATGACTTATCTACAGCAAATGCGTCTTCTCGCCCCATTATTGCTCCATTGTGGGATGATTTAGACGGTAGGGCTACTGGGGGTGTAAGTAGAGCATTGTATGAAGTTACAGGTACCGCACCTAACCGTGTTTTAACGGTAGAGTGGCGTAATTGGGAGTGGAATTATACTTCTAGCACGCCTGTAATTAGCTTCCAAGTAAAATTGTATGAAACAACAAATATTATTGAGTTTCATTACCGTTCAGAAACCGGAAGTGTATCAAGTGGTTCGGCTACCATTGGTATTGGTAGTGCCACAGGTACAGCCTATTTGAATTTAACATCTGTAACAACGCCGGCAGTATCAAGTACAACGAGTACTACTAACATTAACACAAAACCTAGCACTGGTA
>DMPB01000051.1 GCA_003456175.1 Chitinophagaceae bacterium
GGTCGGGAAAGTGTAAGCTTTTTAGTTAGAGTAAAAGAATTACTCGAGAATCCAGAACTATTACTCATTGGTAAAGATCCTGTAAAAGCTTTACTTGAGCTTTAATTGATAATGTTTGGATTTTGGTTATTAGGTATCAATCTACAAATTTCAACCCCGCAATTGCGGGGTTTTGTTTTCTTTGTATATGGCTACAAACGTACAGCACAACTTTGCACATCGTTACCTGCAATATGCAGCCGAAATTATTGAAGCATACGATGGCAAAGTTCCATTGCATTACTTTATTAAACAAAGTTTTGCAAAGCAGAAGAAGTTTGGTAGCCGCGATAGAAAAGCTATTTCCCAAGTAGTATATAGCTATTACCGTGTGAGTAACGCCTTACGGCAAATGTCGTTGCAGCAGGCATTACCATTGGCTTTGTTGCTTACTACAACGCCATCGCCTTTATGGGAAAGCGTAGTACCTGTAGCGTGGCATAACATTTGGCAAGGCACTCCCATAGAAAAGTGGAATTGGGCACAACAACATTTTACACTTAACGCTTCTATTTTTCCGCATAGTAACTATGTTAGTACAGCGTTAGATGTGGCTGCATTTAACCTCAGTCACTTACAACAACCCGATGTGTTTATTCGTATTCGTAATATAGCTAATACGCAACGTATTATACAGCAACTTACTGATCATAACATAACTTTCGAAGTGCTCGATAACTGCATACGCCTACCACAGCAAACAGCAGTTGATACGATGCTAGCTATCGATAAAGATGTTGTTATTCAAGATTGGAGTAGTCAGCAAGTAGCAAGTATGTTTGCCTTGGTACGAAGCAACATCACGCAAAAGAAGCAACCCATTACATGGTGGGATTGTTGTGCCGCAAGTGGCGGAAAATCTATTGCTGCGTACGATTATTTTGGAAAGCAATTACAGCTTACCGCTACAGATGTTCGTAGTAGTATTTTACATAATTTAAAAAACCGTTTTTCAACTGCTGGCATTAACATTGCGAAAACATTTGTGCATAATGCAGCTACGCCAAGCTTGCCTTTTCACGAAAAGTTTGAAGTAGTTCTCGCCGATGTGCCTTGCTCTGGTTCTGGTACTTGGGGGCGAACGCCAGAGCAACTTTATTTTAGTGAGGAGGCAAGTATAGAGCAGTACCAGCAACTACAACGAAACATAGCAAACAATGTAGTCTCTAATGTAAAGCAAGGCGGTTTTTTATTATATGTTACTTGTTCTGTTTTTAGTGCCGAGAACGAACAAAATGTTCAGTATTTACTGGCTACACATCAAAATCTTACTTTAGTAGAACAAAAATATTTCAGTGGTTATCATCACAAGGCCGATACACTTTTTGCTGCGCTAATGCAAAAGTTATAACAGCATCGCATCCTCATTTACCGTAAGGTATATTTTATTGTTTGATGAAGCTACTTGTAAGTGTTTGATTGTTAGTATTTACTTTAATGATATAACTACCTTGCGGTAAATGTTGTACATTTAATTGTAATGTATTATTTCCTTGCAGCGATAGGTTAGATAACTGCTGCATGATTTGTCCTTGTTGATTGTAAATGTATACCGAAAGCTTTTCGTGCAGTGGTTGATTGAGTTGCACTTGTAGTGTTTGTTGTACAGGGTTTGGATACGTATACATGGTAAGACCAACTTCTTTAGGGTTATATACCACTATAGCACTGTATTTGAAACTATTGTCAATACCAATGGCTTTGATTCTGTAATACATAGTTTGTGTAGCAGCTGCATCGTTCCATTGATAGGTAGTGGTAAGGTTGCTTGGGGTACTACGAACATTGCCTATGGTGTTATAAGTACGACCATCGGTGCTACTTTCAATATGATAGCGTTGAACATTTACATCGTTCGCTACCTTCCAAGTAATAACGGTTTGAGAACCCGCCTGCTTAGCATCAATGGCAATAAAGGTTGTTGGTAATGCTGTACTTTGTTTGTTGAGCGTAATCACATTTGCCGTAAGGCTATCGCTATATCGAACGGTATAAACACCATTCGGTAAGTTAGATAAGTTATTGAAACGTAATGTGTACATTTCCTCTTTTTCATACACACCACGTATGCTGTCAACAACCACGTTATTGCTGTTAATGATGCTGATACTTGCCGTACCATCTACCTGCGCTATAAACCTCACCTGAATGGTATCATTGAAAGGGTTAGGCGTAGCCCATAGAGTTGTAGTACCATACAGTTGTTGGTTTTGTTGCGCTCTAAGTATTTGCCATGCTTTTCTGAAGTTTGGAATGCCATAGCCAAAGCGGTCGTTAGGCGTATTATAGCGGTCGCTACTACGATATACTGCGTTTAAAATAGCCATGTTATTAAACTCAGGGAAGGCCTGCCACAAGCAAGCAATTAAGCCAGCAATATTCGGATTGCTAAAACTGGTGCCATTATTGGTAACAGCAGTGGTGGTACCTGCAACAATGGTATTGCGACCAACACTTGTAATATTAGGTTTTATCTTACCCGGATAGCCCCAACTACTAAAACTAGCAATCACACCAAGTGTATCCATTGCTGCAACTGCACATACACTATCGGCATCGGCAGGAAAGCCAATGTAGCGCCATGTTTGTGCTCCGCTATTGCCTGCACTGTTCATAACAATCATTCCTTTTTTTGCCGCAAGGCTGGCGCCTTGTGTTACCATAGCGGTATTGTTATAAAAGTTGCTATAGGTGTAGTTAAAGCGAGCATCATCAAAATCAATGTAGCCAAGGCTGCTGCTTATCATATCGGCCCCTGAACTATCTGCAAATTCGGCACCTACTACCCAGTTAAATTCTTCGATAGGGTATTCGCTGTTAGCATTTTCAGTACGCAACAACCAAAAGCTTGCTTTGGGGCTGGTACCTACCATTTCGCCGGGCCAATTAGCAGCCATATTACTTAGGCATTGGCGGCCATGGCTGTCATCTTCATTAACACTATTATCGAAATCAACAAAGTCGCGAACACCTAAAATGCGATTTTCTATTCTGACACTATCAAAGGCTCTGATGGTTAGGTATCTATCGAAGCCAGCATCTTGCACTGCAATAACAATACCATCGCCGCGAAAGCCTTTGTTATGTAAATATTCGCCTTGGTGTATTCGAACTTGAGCATTGGCTTTAAAGTAGTTGTAGTAATTACCTGTTGTGTTTTCTGTTCTGTTGGCTGTAAGTACTTGTGGGGTTGGGTAACCCTCGCCTTCAAATTTACTCATCCAAAATCTTGATACTTGTGTGCTTGGTGCCGGACGCAAGCCAATATCGGTACTTGATTGAACAAAGGGAAGGTTGTTGACACGTTGCACCGTGGCAGCATCGGTACAGCGTATAAGAATGGCATTTAGCCACTTACTACTACTTAATAATTGTACATTACCTTGTGCTAAAACACTGTCTATATAACGTTGTGTAACAGGTAAGTCGGTGCTATCTATACTAATGTTATAACGTGTACGGCGTTGTATTGCCTTGTTCGATAAATAAGTACTTGGGTTTTGTAATGTGCCGCTTGTGCCAGCTTTATTCTTAAAGCGAACTACCAGTTTGGGCAATTGGGCATGCACGTTTATACTGCTCATACAAGCGATAGCAATGCACAAAAAACTTATACCACGCATCAAGGCCTTTACACACATAGCGCCAAATTATTTGTAGTTAATTAAGTTGAGTTTGATGCCATAAGTACCTGATTCGTAGCCAGGGGCGGGGCTTGTTTGCCAGGTATAATGCAAAAATTCTTTATAAATCAGTCCAACATTCTTACCGTACACTTCCATGCTGTAATCTTTTTGTTGGAAGTTGTTCGGGTCAAATGGGCCGGGCGGACTAGTTTCATCTCGTTGCATTACGGTTACAGTGCTATCAATAACACCTTTACGAGTAGTGTAGGGCGCTAATACATTTACGTAAGTGTAATCCCATCCGTCCAAATATTTATAGCTGCTATTGATACTGCGTGTGTCGATGTAGCTATTGCCCTTCCAACTGAAGCCCTCTGTAATTACTTTATGCAGTTTAATAAAACGCAGGTTATCTTCTATGTATTCAACATTATTGTCTCTAAATACTACTTGTATCGTAGTTCGGTATTGCCAAGCTTGCGTACCTAAAGTATCTCTAATATGCCTGTGTAGTGTGTAAGCGACATTGCCTTGTGCATCGGTACCACTACTTACAACACTATCTCTGCACTGATATCTTTTAATTACAAAGGTGCTGCCAAAACTAGGCACCACTGTACTATCTAAACGGTAAAACCAAACTTTGCCCAACGTAACGTTAGCCATATTTGCTAATGTTGGTACATCGAGCGTTTCGGTTGATTTGCTACACGATGTAGCACCTATTACAACGCCAACGATACAAGCCAATAAAAATCTACACTTCATACTTGGCAAGATAGTTAAAAGCAGCATTGTGTTGCTTGATTTTATAAGAAAAGATAGGGTTACTACTAACTTATGTAAATGAGGAGTAGTGTAAGCCCCACAAGTGTTGCAACACCGCCGAGTAGTAACAACCAACGACCACTTTGTACGCTACCAGCATCGTATACTTGTACAGTAGTTCCGTTCGGCAATGTTTTGGTGCTATACAATAAAAGCGCTCCGGCCAAGCTACCAATGATTCCTAATGCAAATGATAGTGCAGGCGACCACATCAAATACAGAACACCCAAAGCTGCAAATAACCAACTTAGGGTAAGTTTTACTGTGTTGGCCTTTTTCGGAGTCGCCATTTGCCGTAAGGCTTGCTGTTTGTAGTTATTCAACATTTCATCAGTATATACGTAGCCTTGTAGTTGCATTTGCCGTAAGGCATACGCATATACTTCGGCCGACCAACTGTAGGGTGTTTCAATAATTTGTTGCCATTCTGCGGCGTTATAGTCTGTGAATTCGTTCGGAAGCGCCTGATCGTTAGGTTGCGATGCAAGCACATGTTCTGCTGCTTCAAAATGCATGGTCGGTAATAACACATGAAACGGACTTTCAAAAATTTCACCTACATACACTTTATCGAGGTGAGGTTTTTGTTCTTGTACCCTTACGGGCAAATGATTGGCCGCGAGTAAAGCAACTAATGCCTCGGCAGCCTCATGGGTGGGTAGCTGCCTGAAACTAGCCCAATCGGTATGATTTGATGTTGTGTTCATGCACTTTGATTGGATAGGCCGAAAATTCGATTTGCTTAGTTTTTTGATGAAAATGGGCAGATTTCCCTATTTTGCCCCACATTTTCGAGTTCTTTTGCTGTTAAAACGTGTTAAAACCCCAATTAAACTTTGCTATATGGATTTGAAACAAATTCACGAGCTTATCAAAATTATCAATAAAAGTAATATTGGTGAGATAAGCATTGAGGACAAAGACGGAAAGGTAACCATCAAGCAGAAAGAAGATGCTACCGTTACTGTTGCAGCTCCTAGCCAACAAGTGTTTCATGTGCCAGCCGCACAACCCGCTGCTGCTCCTGCACCAGCCCCCGCAGCCGCAGCGCCCGCTGCACCTGCTGCAGCTCCAGCTGCTCCAAAAGCTGCCGATAATTTAATTACCATTAAAAGTCCGATGATTGGTACTTTCTATCGTCGTTCATCGCCAGATAAACCGCCATTTGTAGAGGTAGGAACAGAAGTTGCTCCTGGCAAAGTGGTATGTATCATTGAAGCAATGAAGTTGTTTAATGAAATTGAAAGCGAAGTAAAAGGTAAGATTGTAAAAGTATTGGTAGACGATGCTAGTCCGGTAGAATACGATCAGCCTTTATTCTTAGTAGAGCCATAACCAATTGACTACATCGGTTGGTAGTTTAATACTACTAGCTTGGATTGCATGTTTCTCGTGTGTTGCAGGTTGGTTGTTGTAGCACCGTGCGGCAAGTTGTTCATTTTCTAATAGTCAAATTGAAATACTTTGTTTAAAAAAATACTTATCGCCAACCGTGGCGAAATTGCTTTACGCGTTATACGTACAGCCCGCGAAATGGGCATTAAAACAGTAGCGGTATATTCTACTGCCGATAAAGACAGCCTGCATGTGAAATTTGCCGATGAGGCTGTTTGTATTGGTAAGCCACAAAGCAGCGAAAGCTACTTGAACATACCGCACATTATGGCGGCAGCCGAAATTACCAATGCCGATGCGATCCACCCAGGCTATGGTTTTTTGGCCGAGAACGCCAAGTTTTCTCAAATATGTGCCGATCATGGTATTAAGTTTATTGGGCCTACGCCTGAAATGATTAATGCCATGGGCGATAAGATTACAGCTAAAGAAACCATGATTAAAGCTGGTGTTCCTGTAATACCCGGTTCAGATGGCTTGCTTAAGATATACCGCCTCTTCGTAACTCTTAAGCAAGCCATCTGAACCG
>DMPB01000206.1:0-2108 GCA_003456175.1 Chitinophagaceae bacterium
TGTACCCGGCTTTAGTAGCATGAGCGATGGTAGGTATTACACAGAGTTCACGCCAAAAGGTATGGTGCGTAAGGCATTTGCAACCGGCGAAACGGTTGATACGCTTATAAAAAGTACTGATGTTAAAGACGATAAAGGAAAGGCCCTAGATTTCTATGATATGGAATGGAGTGGCGATGAAAAGAAAATTCTAATTTTTAAAGATAGAGAAAGCATTTATCGCCGCAGTAGCAAAGCCATTGTATATGTATTTGATTTGGCTACTAAAAAAACAGTGCTTGTAGATACTAGCAAAATTTTACATGCAACATTTAGTCCTGATGGTTCTAAAGTTGCTTACGTAAAAAATAATAATCTGTATTATAAAAACTTAGCCACGAACAAGGTAGTAACCATTACTAAAGATGGTAAGTGGAATGAAATTATTAATGGTAATTGCGATTGGGTGTACGAAGAAGAATTTGAATTCACAAAAGCTTTTGCATGGAGCGAAAAGGGCAACTATATTGCTTATTATCGTTTTGACGAACGCAAAGTGCCACAATTTAGCATGACGATGTTTGAGGGATTGTATCCGAATACACTTACGTGGAAATATCCTAAGGCTGGCGACCCTAACTCTATTATTGAAATTCATACTTACAATATTGCGACAGGTAAAGATGTAAAAGCTGATATTGGCACCAATACCGATATCTACATCCCAAGAATTAAATGGACCAAGCAAGACAATCAGTTGGCGATTGCATGGCTGAACAGATTGCAAAACCACTTGCAGTGGAAGCTCGCCGATGCTAATACTGGTAAAACCACCCTACTCTACGAAGAAAAAGATACACGTTATGTAGAAATAAACGACGATACTTATTTCTTCAACGATGGCAAGCGTTATTTAATTAGTAGTGAAAAAGATGGCTATCGCGATTTATACATTGGTACATTAGGTAGTAATACCTTACAACGTGTTGTTAACGCACCTTATGATATTGCGAGCTTACTTGGCGTAGATGAAAAGAACGGCTTTATTTATTTTACAAGTGTTATGCGAGGCCCTTCTGGTAAAGATTTTTGTCGCTATAACATGGCAACACAAAAAATAGAATTGATAGATGAACGTATTGGCACACACAATATTAGCTTCAATGCCGATTATACATATTATGTAAATAACTACAGTAATTTCAAAACACCACCGGTTATCCAGATTTTTAAAACCGACGATATTGGCAGCAGTAACAGAACTGTACGTTTATTGAAAGATAATGCCCGCTTAGCTAATACATTGAAGAATTATCAAATGGGACAAGCCGAGTTTTTAACCATCAACAACAGTAATGGCGATGCATTAAGTGCTTGGATGTTGAAGCCCTACAATTTTGATGCGTCTAAAAAGTATCCTGTACTATTCTGTAACTATGGTGGCCCTGGCAGCCAGCAAGTAGCCAACCGTTGGGGTTCAATTAACATGTGGCAACAAATGTTAAGCGGCCTTGGATACATCATTGTATGTGTTGATAACACTGGAACGGGTTACAAAGGCGCCGATTTTAAAAAGAAAACTTACGGTCAACTCGGAAATTTAGAGATTGCCGATCAAATAGATGCAGCGAAATACCTGGCCACCCTACCTTTTGTAGATAGCAAGCGTATTGGCCATTGGGGTTGGAGCTTTGGTGGTTTTATGAGCAGCTTAGCCATTACCAAAGGTGCCGATGTATTTTCAACAGCAATTGCCGTGGCGCCTGTAACAAGCTGGCGTTATTACGATAACATTTATACGGAGCGTTTTATGGGATTACCAGCCACCAATGGCAAAAACTATGATGAAACTGCTCCATTAAAACATGTTAGCAAAATCAAAGGTAAGTACCTGATTATTCATGGAACAGCCGATGATAATGTGCATTTTCAAAATGCTGTAATGATGGTAGATGAAATGGTGAAGAAGAACATAGAGTTTGAAAGTGCCTACTACCCCAACAAAAACCACGGTATTAATGGAGGTAATACTACTTTTCATCTGTACACCAAAATGACCAAGTTTATACTCAACAACCTATAGTTGATAGTGTAAGTATAAGTTAAAGGCTCGCCGTTGGCGAGCCTTT
>DMPB01000206.1:2341-2831 GCA_003456175.1 Chitinophagaceae bacterium
AGGCTCGCCGTTGGCGAGCCTTTTTCATGAAATATGCTTTTACAACCTTACGGTAAATGATATTGCTTTTGTAACAAATACATATAAGGTGCTAGCATATGATGCACAAAAAAATTACTTCCTGTAAAACTGAATTGTTGATGGTAAGCATCATCGGCAAATAAAATAACAGGTGTTCCAGCAGTACTATAATTACTACTGTACATCAAGTTAGGAACCACTACATTAGGCAGCGATTTGCGAACATAACCACCAACTTTCGCACCAAGATAAGTACGATAATGCTTCATTGTTTTTGTTGAAGCTTTATCCATTTTATTATAGATACGATTCAAGTATAAACGAACTAAAAACTGTTGTTGCTTTAGTACCGATTTTGCATTAGAAATTGGGTTGGCAGTATTAATATCATTTAATGTTTGAACTGTTAGTGGCGTTTCTGGCACCCAATCTTCTGTATTTACCACACGGTACCCCCAACCATCTCTTG
>DMPB01000206.1:3066-7839 GCA_003456175.1 Chitinophagaceae bacterium
GACCCCCAACCATCTCTTGTAATTAGTTCAAAATCGTAGGCATAATACAAATTACCTGGTTTAGGTGCAGCACTAGCATATGTTTTTAATGCCATACCTTGAGAGTGGTTTTTATAAAACAAATATGAGGTAGTTAAAAAAGCTAAAGCACCACCTTGGCTATGGCCACTTACAATGAATTGTTTCACTCCTACTTGCCGTAAGCTATCAACAAAATGGTTAATGTAAGGTGCCAAATGTGCCAAGCTAAGCATCCAACCTACATGTACATACGATTTGTTATTGGCTGCTACCTGATAAGGGAATGTTGAACCATCGTTTAATGTGATACTATCTATGGCCGGTATCATACCAGCATAAAAATTGGCTAGCCAGCTTTCAGTTTTTTGAACTGTGCCTCGTAAATTAATAATACCCACCCCATCTTTACGTAAGTAAAAGGCACACTTATTAGCTAAGCCAACCTCGGGTGTTACACTAGTAAATTGGTACTGATATCGCAGTTCTTTGTTACTCAGTTGCTTAAAACTAGTATCGCTAAACCCTTTGAAATTCAACATGAGCAAATCGGCGTATTCAACTGCATCAAAACCCGATTTGAATGTTTGTGCTGAAAGATGTAAGGTGCTAAAAAAAGCAACTAGAACAATGAGTAGTCTCATGATAGCTATGTTATATGGATGAATATATTCAAAAACTAAACCTGTTTATAAAGAAGTATTTTAATAATACATACTTTCGATGCATTCAAATACAGAAATTCTAAAATTCATTTATGGATATTAAAGTATCTGCTGCATTTAAAAAGCAAACAGCAAATGCTATTACTGCTATTATCTTATTTATTGTTGTTTACTTGTTACTTATTGTTGGTGCAATATTTCTAACGCTATTACTTGGCTCTGTAGGCATAGCATTAATATTATTGAAACCAAGTATTTTTACCTTGGTAATTGGTGTAGGGTTAGCAAGTGTTGGCGCATTCATCCTTTTCTTTCTATTCAAATTTTTATTCAATAGTCATAAAGTTGACAACAGCAATAGCATTGAGTTAAAAGCATCAGATGAACCAGCTCTTTTTAATTTTATTAATAGCATTGCAGATGAGGTAGGAACCCAAAAGCCAAAGCGAATTTTTTTAACGTCAGATGTTAACGCCGCCGTATTTTATAATTCTAGTTTTTGGAGTATGTTTTTGCCCGTAAGGAAAAACTTAAGAATTGGTTTAGGGCTTATGCAGGGCGTTACTAGGCAAGAGTTTAAAGGTATTTTAGCCCATGAATTTGGGCACTTTTCACAAAAAAGCATGAAAGTTGGAAGTTATGTTTATCAAGTGAATCGTGTCATATACAACCTACTTTATGAGAATAATGGATTGGGTAATGCAATGGAAAAGTGGACTGCAATAAGCAGCTACTTCAAATTTTTCGTTCAAATAGCTGTTAAGATAATTCAAGGTATTCAGTTTATACTCGGTAAGATGTATGCGTTTGTGAATCTCAAGTACTTAGCCTTATCAAGAGAAATGGAATTTCATGCCGATGAAGTTGCTGCTAATGTTGCTGGGGCAAATAATTTTAGTAGCGGATTGTTACGACTTCATTTAGTTGAACACGCACAACAAGCTGTTCTAAATCACTATGAAAACCTTATAGAAAAATGTATTTCAACTACTAACTTCTTTACAAAACAACATTTTGTAATTGAATATCTATCGCGAGAAAATGGTTACAATTTGTTAAATGGACTACCAATGCTTACCCTAAGCGATTTGGGTAAGTACAATAGATCGAAATTAAACTTTGATGATCAGTGGGCTTCTCATCCTAGCACTCCCGATAGGATAAAAGCAATTGAAAACCTCAACTTATCACTTTTACCTGATAACGACGGTGTGCTAGCGATTAACTTATTTAAAGACCCCAAGCAAGTACAAGAAATGTGTACTTTAAAAATGCTTACAGCTGTTACTTACGTAAATGAACCTGAACAAGAAACAGACGCCGCCTTCGAAGAGGCATATGACCAAATGATGCAACAATACATTTTTTCAAAAAAGTTCAATGGCTATTACGATGATCACAAAATCGAAATAATGGATCTTACAGTTGCGGCAAAGCATGATACTGAGTTAAGTGTACAAGATTTATTCACACCTGAAATGGTAGAATTAGTTTATCAAAAAAATGGTATTGAAGCTGATATAAACTCACTTTCAGACATTGTAAATCATGGGTATAAGGTCAAATCTTTTGATTACGACGGAACCAAGTATGATATAGTATCGGTAACGGATTTATTGTTACAACTCAAAGCACAGTTTGAAACGCATCAAACAGCAATTAAAAAACACGATGAGGCGATATATGCTACCTTACGTAAAGTTGCAGTTAAGCAACATAAGGAACTTGTATACGAGGAACATTACCAACTGTTATTTGAAGCAGAGAAGTTTTACAAAAGCAACTTAGAACTTTTTACAGGATTACAAGATGCTTTTGCTTTTCTAAACGATGTTACTCCAAACGCTACTATTGTGGCTAATTTAGAAAAGGCAAAGCCGTTAGAACAAAGCTTAAAAGAAGCCTATCAATTTTTACTTCAGCACAGGTTTTTATTGCAGAATATTATATCGTCAGACCTTCATAAGAGTATTGAAACTTATCTAAACAATGAACTTACATATTTTGACGGAGAAAAATACAATGAAGAGAATTTGGATCATCTAATTGTTTGTCATAGGAACATAATGTATTTAACCTCGCAGTATTACAGCAAAAGAAGAAAACAACTATTAGATTTTAAAGCATCGTTATTAGAAGCATAAAAAAAGCCTGCAATTATATAGTTGCAGGCTTTTTTTATCGGGTATGTACAAATATTTAGTTCAAATTCCTAAAGTCAACTGGCACCAACTTACTCACGCCTGGTTCTTGCATAGTTACGCCATACACTACATCTACCGCACCCATGGTTTGCTTATTGTGGGTAACAATAATGAATTGACTGTTCTCGCTGAACTTTTTAATCATCTGCGTGAACTTACCTACGTTGGCATCATCTAAAGGTGCGTCTACCTCATCTAAAATACAGAAAGGTGCAGGCTTAATAAGATAGATTGAAAATAGCAATGCTGTTGCTGTTAACGTTTTTTCACCACCACTCAACTGTGTAATGCTTGATGGTCGCTTGCCTTTAGGTTTCGCAACAATATCGATACCCGTTTCTGCTAAGTTTTCGGGATTAATCAACACCATATCGGCCGTATCTTCTTCTGTAAAGAGTGCTTTAAACACCTTTTGGAAGTTTTCACGTACCTGATTGAAAGTATCGAGGAATTGCTGGTTAGCAGTAGCTTCTACTTCTTGAATGGTTTGTAGCAAACTGTCTTTCGCAGAAACCAAGTCGTTCTTTTGTTCTAGAATAAACTCATAACGTTTCTTCATTTCTGTGAACGCCTCAATAGCGGTTGGGTTCACCTCTCCCATATTCTCTAACCGCTTTTTCATACGGTCGGCAGCAGCTTGTAGCTCTTCTTGCGATGTTTCTGAATCTCTAGCTTGGTCTAGAATATCATTGATATCAATCTTAAACTCTACTTGCAAGCGTTCCTTCATTCCTGCAAGCTGCAGTTTTAACTCATTCAGCTTGTCTTTAATTTCATTGAGAATGGCATCGGCTTGTTCTTTTTGCTTAATCTTTTGCCGCAAGGCACTCTCCTTTTCCTGCATTTGATTGCGGAGATTGTAAAACGCTTGATCGGCTTCGTTGAGCTTTTTCTCTTCTTCTTCTTTTTGACGAATTAAGGCAATAAGGCCTGCTTCAGCGGCTGTTAACACGGCAGCACTCGCCTCCATTTCATTGGCTGCCTCGGCAAGTTGTTGTGTGTTGTTAGTGATTTGATGTTTTAAATCGCTTAACTGATTTTCTTTAAAAACCAACTCTTGTTGTAATGCTCCTAACTTGCTTTGCTGACGTGTTAGCTGCAAGTTGGTATCGTTATATTGTGCTGTTGCAAATGTGTATGCTTGCTCGGCTTGCTTATAATCAGCCTCAATCAAACGCATTTGTTCTTGCGTGCTGTGCAATTGCTCATTTAATGTTTGTAACTGCTCTCTGGTATCGAAAATACCATCGTGTTCTAATTGCAAGCGTTGTTCAATATCTTCTAAGCGATGTTGTGCTTGCTGCTGTGTTGCTTGTAAGTTCTCTATTTTATTTTTGGTGGCAAATACAATGTTGGTAAGCTGATTGATTTCTTGTTCTGTTTGACGAATCACTTGCTCTTTCAACTGCTCATTGTAGCCAATTACTTCATTATGTTTTTGTTGAATATCGGCTTTCAGTGCATGTACAATTTTTTCCTGAGCTTCTATTTGTTCTTGTAACTTCTCTAAATTTTTGGCACGACCAATTTTCTTACCCTCGAACAAGCCAACGCTACCACCACTAACGCTGTAGGCACCGAGTACGTATTTACCGTAAGGTTCTAAAATAACTGCATCGCCAAGTTCTTTAACAGCTTCGCTGTTAAAGCTATCGGTTTGTATAAATACCCTTGCGAGTAAATGATTAGCCAAGGCTTGATACTGTGCATCAACCTCAATAACACTAAGTGCTGCAATGGTATTCGCAGGCGGGTTGATGGTTGGCTGTGCTGCATTTAAAGCATCGAGCAAAAAGAAATTTGCTTTACCTTTTTTGTTGTTATCGAGGAGGTGGATGGCCTGCATGGCTTCGGCCGTATTAGCCACCACGTAGTAGTTGAGGTAG
>DMPB01000163.1 GCA_003456175.1 Chitinophagaceae bacterium
AATTACTTTAGCACCTCTATCGTGACCATCTAAGCCTACCTTAGCTACCAAAACTCTTATGGGGCGTTGATTCATATGTACAAGCTTGTAGTTACAAATGTACCACGCAAATGCGTTAGATAAAAGCCATTGTGTACAACAAAACTTGTATTATAAGCAATGGCGGCCATAGGCCGCCATTGCTTATTGAAATACGATACTTAACAATTACAATAAGGTAAGTACGTGTTGTATACGTTCTATGGTAGCTTGCTTACCAATCATAGTAGCAATGTCTAATACGCCGGGGCCAAACTTTCCACCCACTAGCATTATACGTAGTGGCAACATCAACTGCCCTGCTTTTAACTGATGAGCTTCTGCAGTTTGCTTAAAAGCTGCATCTATAGCATCGTGCTCCCAGTCTGTGATGGCTGTAAAGGCTGCAACTAACGCTTCAAAAAACTGTTGCTGCTGTTCGTTCCATTTGCCTTTAATTGCTTCTATATCTATCACGTTTGGTGCAGTAAAGAAGAAGCTTGCTTGCTCCACAAAATCTGGTAAAAAAGTGCATCTATCTTTTACTAGATTGAGTACACGTATAAAGTAGGCATCATCATTTACCGTAATGTGATGTGTTTTAAAAATAGCTTTTACGGTTTCGGCATATAGTGAAGCATCTGTTTGCTTGATCCATTCGTGGTTAAACCATTGTGCTTTTTCCCAATTAAACTTGGCACCGCCTTTGTGTACCCGATCTAAGCTAAAATGTTGCAATAGTTCTTCACGTGTGTAAATTTCTTTTTCTGAACCATCGTTCCAACCTAGCACTGCCAACATATTCACAAAGGCATCGGGCAAGAAGCCACGTTCTTTAAATCCGGTAGTGGTTTCCCCAGTTTTAGGATCAGTCCAATCCATAGCGAACACAGGAAACCCAAGGCGATCACCATCACGCTTGCTTAACTTACCATTACCATCGGGCTTGAGAATAAGTGGCAAGTGTGCCCATTGCGGCATAGCTGCTAACCCAAATAAATACTCCCAAAGTTTTACATGTACTGGGGCACTAGGCAACCACTCTTCGCCGCGAAAGGCATGTGTTATTTGCATTAAATAATCGTCTACCACCACTGCTAAATGATAGGTTGGCATACCATCGGCTTTGAGTAATACCTTATCATCTACTTGCGATGTTTGAAAACTTACTTCGCCACGAATCATATCTGTTAAGGTAACCGTTTCATCGGCGGGCATTTTAATACGAATGACATAAGGCGTTCCATTGTTCAGCAATTCGTTAACCTCAGCAGTTGGTAGCGTTAAACTATTACGCATGTATTGACGCAGATGGTGATTATACTGCGGACTCGGATTTTCAGCAGTTTTGTATTGTTCACGCATTTGTTCAAGTGCTTCAGGCGTATCAAAAGCGTAGTATGCCTTACCTTCTGCTACAAGCTTTTCTGCGTACTTACGGTATATTGCTTTGCGTTCGCTTTGGCGATACGGTGCATGCGGGCCACCATGTATCGGACTTTCATCGGGTACTAAACCGCACCATTCTAAACATTGAAAAATATACGCTTCTGCACCCGGAACAAAACGTGTTTGGTCTGTGTCTTCTATACGTACAATAAAATCGCCACCTTGGCTTTTAGCAAATAAATAATTGAATAAAACGGTACGTACACCGCCTAAATGCAAACCACCTGTGGGTGATGGTGCAAAACGAACTCTAACCTTTTTCATATTCGATGTTTTCTGCTACTATTCGTAGCTACTTAATATTTACTACTTAACTGTAACGCAATAGCCGCTGCCACTTTTTCGCCGTCCATAGCAGCACTTACAATACCTCCTGCATAGCCAGCACCTTCACCACACGGATACAAATTTTGAATTTGTGGATGCTGCAAAGTGGTTGCATCTCTCGGGATACGAACCGGCGATGATGTTCTGCTTTCTGTAGCTACTAACACCGCTTCGTTGGTGTAATAACCTTTCATTTTTTTTCCAAAAGCAATGAGGCCTTCTCGTAATCGTTCGTGGATGAATGCAGGCAGTACATCTCTCAAATTAGCACTTGTAACGCCAGGTATATAACTACAATCGGGTAAGCTGTTACTTATTTTATAATTACAAAAATCTACCAAGCGTTGTGCTGGTGCAGCAAGATTGCTACCACCTACTTTAAAGGCTTGTTGCTCTATTGATTGTTGAAACGCTAGCAAGCTCAATGGAGTTACAGCTTGTTTGGGCTGTACCACATCGGCTAGTTCTACGCTTACCACCATACCACTATTGCTGTATGGGTTATTACGCTTACTTGGGCTCCAACCATTCACTACCAATTCCCCAGGTGCTGTTGCAGCCGGTGCAATAATACCACCCGGACACATACAAAAACTAAACACCCCACGCCCCATAGATTGATGTACTAAACTGTACGATGCTGGCGGTAGATACTCGCCACGTATAGGGCAATGATATTGAATACTATCAATCAAATGTTGCGGGTGCTCTACCCTTACACCCAAGGCAAATGGTTTTGCTTCAATAAGTATGCCCTTACGGTAAAAGAGTTCAAAAATATCACGAGCACTATGGCCTGTGGCGAGCAGTACAGCATTTGCCGTAAGGCTATCGCCATCGGCAGTAATAACAGTGCTGATGTTATTATTTTGAACAGTAACATCTACTAGTTTTTTTTCAAACAACACTTGTCCGCCCGCAGCAATAATCTGCTCACGCATAGCAGTAATAATATGCGGCAATTTGTTGGTACCAATATGCGGGTGTGATTCGTACAGAATTTTTTCATCGGCACCAAACTGCACAAAAACATTTAGAATTTCATTAATACTCCCACGCTTATTGCTACGCGTATACAACTTACCATCGCTATAAGTACCAGCGCCGCCTTCGCCAAAGCAATAATTACTTTCAGGATGTACCTCGCCTGTTTTGTTCATGTGTGCCAAATCGCGGCGACGAGCCCTAACATCTTTACCACGTTCCAACACAATAGGTTGTATGCCTAAGCGAATAAGTTTTAAGGCAGCAAACAAACCCGCTGGCCCTGCACCTACCACAATAACGCGATGTTTAGCACTACTTACATTAGGATATTGTACTGCTGTGAATGGTCGCTCGTGAAATGGCTCGTTGATAAATGCTTGTACGGTTACATTATACCAAATTTGCTGGCGGCTGCGGGCATCAATAGATTGATGTGTTTTGTAAAAACCATTAACCGCAAGGTTATGAATGCCTAATTGTTGTGCAATAGCATCGCCAATAGCCGTGCTATCGTGCGCCTGAGCGGGTAACAAACGAAGTGTAACTGTTTGTGGCATACTGTGTTAGGGAATTATCCTAAAAACAAAACCGCAACGCCGGTGGCGTTGCGGTACAAAAGTATTGATTTGCAAGTGTATTACCCTTAAAATGGTAAATCTTCGCCATCGGCATCTTCAAAATTAGAGAAGGTTTCGGTTGGCATTTCATTCGTAGGCGCTGTTCCGCCAAGTTTTACAGCTTCAAGGCGCCAAGCATCGAGATTGGTGATGTAATTATCAACGCCATTTTTATTCCATTTGCTGCCTTTAATGTTGAAAAACACTTTAACATCGTCGCCAATATTGGCTTTATCGGGTAAAGTGGTTTTATCTTGTACACATTGAAATTTAATGTAGTTAGTAATGGTACGACCATTAATATCATCGGTTTTTTCAATAACGAATTCCCTTGTTTTAAAGGTAGCACTACGTTGTACTTCTTCGTACTTAGCAATTAATTTGCCTGTAATTTCAAACGACATGTAAGCTGGTTTTATCACTCGAAAGTAAATCTTTCTTGTTTCCCTAAAATTATTGATGGTTATCTGCACAAATATGTAATTT
Source organism: Chitinophagaceae bacterium (assembly GCA_003456175.1). Classification (GTDB taxonomy): domain Bacteria; phylum Bacteroidota; class Bacteroidia; order Chitinophagales; family Chitinophagaceae; genus UBA10646. The sequence continues at coordinate 3,885 of DMPB01000163.1, forward strand.
GTATCCCCATCTTTTTTAAGACCATGTACTATATTATCAGACGAACATTAATAGCCCTCGCAACCATTGGTGTATTTGTAGCTTGTGGTGGACAAAAGCAAACTGTTACTGTAGCCTACAACGATTACAGAGTAACCAAAAATGTACAACCCGATTCAGCAATGCTGAAGCTATTAGCACCCTATAGCGATAGCATCAACAAAACCATGAATCAGGTAATTGGCTTCGCAACCAATACATTACAAAAAAAACAACCTGAAAGTAACCTTGGTAATCTTATGGCCGATGCCATGAAGCACACTGCCAAAGAAGTGTATAAGGTAAATGTGGTAGCAGCCTTTGTGAATTACGGAGGCGTAAGAAGTTACATACCCAAAGGCGAAGTAACGATTGGAAAAGTGTATGAGTTAATGCCTTTCGATAACCTTGTGATCGTACAACAAGTAAAAGGCGACGTATTACAAGCATTTTTAAACCATATTGCCGGCCGTGGTGGTTGGCCCATCAGCGGTATTCAAATGAAAATCGTAGATAAAAAGGCAACAGATGTTTTAGTGGATGGTAAACCCATTGATATGAATGAAAGCTATTACATCGCCAATAGCGATTATGTTGCCAATGGTGGCGACGATTGCGATATGTTGCGTAACATACCACAAATGAACAATGGCTATTTATTTAGAGATGCCCTCATCAGCTACTTTAAAGTGCTCACACGTATGGGCAAACCCATCGACAGTAAAATTGAAAATAGAATTACGCTATAGTTAAGCCACACTACATGAACAGAAGAAAATTTGTAAAAAACAGTTTATATGCAAGCGGTGCACTCGCTACAGAATCACTTATTTCAGGTAGTGCCAATGCTGCACCTTACGGTAAAAAAATAACGATTTTGCACACGAACGATGTACATAGCCGCTTAGAACCTTTTGCTAACGACGGCAGCAGAAATGCTGGGCTAGGAGGCGTAGCATCGAGAGCTAGTATTATTAACAATATTAGAAAAGAAGGAGGCGAAGTATTGCTGTTAGATGCCGGAGATATCTTTCAAGGTACGCCCTACTTTAATTTATACAAAGGCGAGCCTGAAATAAAAGCCATGACTGCCATGGGCTACGATGCAGCCACCATGGGCAATCACGATTTTGATGCAGGCCTCGACAATTTTGCTACCCAACTACAACACGCTAAGTTCTCCATCATTAACTGCAACTATAATTTTAATGGCACACCCATGGAAGGCAAAGCTGTGCCGTACAAAATATTTAATAAAGGCGGTTTAAAAGTGGGTGTACTTGGTGTAGGTATAGAATTAAAAGGCCTTGTACCTGATAACCTGTATGGCAATACAGTGTATATGGAGCCCATACAAAGCGCCAACAACACAGCTGCACAACTTAGAAAAGAAGGTTGTGATTTAATAATATGCTTAAGCCACCTTGGAGATAAATACAACGATGATAAAGTAAGCGACGAAATTTTAGCGAAAGAAACATTTGATATCGATCTTATCATTGGCGGCCACACACACCGATTTTTAACAACCCCGCAAATACAAAAACCGCCGCGGCAGCGATGTATTCGTGAATCAGGTAGGTTGGGG
>DMPB01000012.1:0-2124 GCA_003456175.1 Chitinophagaceae bacterium
GAAAGGCTTACGCCAAGTACCCAATGCACAAGCCGAAATAGATGCTTTAAGTAACCTTACGGTAAAAGATACCGCAGTTGTACAAACGGATCTTGCAGCACCCATTAGCAATAGTTTTAGCTTTGATAGTAGTGCTGCTATTACATTAGAAAAAAATGAAAATGATATTATTACTTACACCTCAAATGCTGTAACTCCACAGTTAGCTGTGTTTAGTGAGGTATATTACAAAGATGGCTGGAACGTGTATGTAGATAATCAACCAGCAACCTATACCAAAGTGAATTATGTGCTACGTGGTATGATGGTACCTGCTGGTAAGCATACCATTATTTGGAAGTTTGAACCTAAGAGTAAAACCTTAGGAGCTAGCATTACTACTGCGGCTTCAATTGTAATATTACTATTGTTAGCATTCGCAGCTTTTGTAACATTCAGAAACAAAAAACAATAATTAACACCATAACAAGGTTACAAATAAAAAGCGCTATGCTTATAAGCATAGCGCTTTTACCGTAAGGTAAACTTGTATTGTACCATGCAGCAACCACTTGTTACAATTATACTACCTGTATTCAATACAGCGGCTTTTATTGCTGCTACGATAGAAAGTGTGTTGAAACAAACCTATCAACATTTTGAATTATTGGTATTAGACGATGGTAGTACAGATGCATCTGCTAAAATTATCAAAAGCTTTAGCGACCAACGTATTCGCTATATAGCTAACGACAAAAATTATGGTTTAATTTATACGCTGAATAAAGGGCTACAATTAGCTAACGGCGATTTTATTGCTAGGCTCGACGGTGATGATATTTGTGAGCCAACACGCTTAGAAAAACAAGTAGCATGGTTACTTGCCAATCCATCAACGGCTATGGTTGCAAGTACCATTAAATACATTGATGCTTCGGGGCATTACATTGATACGGTTTGGCCACAAGATTTGAAGTATACTACTGCGGAAGCAATTAAGCAATATCTGCCAAAAGATAATTGCATTGCACACCCTACGGTAATGTTTAATAAAAAGCATATTCAGGATGTGCATTACCGAGATTTAACTACGTTCTACGGTAGCGATTTTTTAGCACATAATGCAAAAGAAAAAAATCTATCACTTGCAGAAGATTACGATTTATGGTTATGGATGCTTTCACTCAATAAACGTATTGATAAAATAAATGAGCCATTACTTTTATACCGTACACATACAGCATCTATTACTGGCAATCGCAGGCAAGCTAAAAATGTTTTTGAGATTCACTTTCAATGTAAGCGTCGTTTTTTAAGGTATGCCTATCAACATGGGCAGTGGAATGCATTTTGTAATCGTGTATTGTTTTACACAATAATAGATGGAATTATGAGCATACTTAAAAACGTGAAGCGAAAGTTCAAAAAATAAATCTTTAACTATTGCAAGTAAGCAGTTTGAGGCGCTCTTACAAATGCTCCACTGTAGCGAACTTGCAAGTTAGAAGTAAGTGTAAATGAGAAAGCATTACCTGTTACCACTCTTGGGAACCACCGCAACTTTGCTTCTATCGTGCCAAATACTAAGGCTTCGTTTCTAATTCTCAAACCAGTACCCAAAGCACCGAAGCCATCGCCACCAAAAATAGATTTAGACTCATTAGCAATGAGCGACCATTCGATAAAATTCACAAAACCGATATTAAAACCAAAGAAATTCCATTTTGTAAAGAGTAAGTTTTGTGCTTCTAGTTTAATACGCTTATTACCACGAATCGTATCGCTCCTCAAATCTTGTATACCGTATGGGTTGTTAATGTTTAAAGGCAATAATTGTGTTCTATTACTAATAAAAGCAATATTAGCAGAAACAATATTTCTCATGTAACAGTTATGGCGTGTAATTAACTTACTCGTATAACTAACATCCGTAAAAAGCGTATTGTCTTCCCATTGTTGCTTGCTTTTATTTGCTCCTGCTGCCAGTCGAATACTTGTAAAAGCACCACTAGGCATGAGCATTATTTTCTGAACATCTACACCAATATAAAACCGCTTCACCTGCTGATAATTATTAACTCCAACGGTAAACCGATGATTTAATCCATAGGGAATATCTTCTGTTCTGCCGAAGCCGTAAATAAA
>DMPB01000012.1:2336-2921 GCA_003456175.1 Chitinophagaceae bacterium
ACTCCGCTTAAAGTTGATATTAAATAAACTAAACTCAGCCAGCAACTGCTGTTGGTTATAGAATGTTTGCGGAAACTTATTGTTCTGAACATTGGGCAGGTACACAAACCTACGTTCAAAATAACGTATCGCAATGAACTTACTATTACGGTAACTGCTATCGTTATATTGCTTTTTTCTAGCTCCTAAGTTAACCCCGTACCATACATCGCCAGTTCTGTATTGATAACTTAGTGTATCGGCTGCCGCCCCATTGCCAACAGAAGTATGTTGGGCTACCCGCACCCCACCTGCCCAAGTAGCTTTAGTGGTGTACAACCCTCTATTGGCATTTAGTTCTGTAACTCTATCGTATAACCCACCTAGCAAAGTACTATTGGCTGTTGCAGCATGCCTTAATTGTAACGCAATAAAAGTGTTAGCAATATTATACTTAGTATAACTCATTTCACCTGCCAATGTTGGTGTTCTTTTTTCGTCGTATAAAAAACCAAACTGTAAGCGCTGTGCACGACCTAAAAAATTTTGATCGTACAAGTTTGCAGCAGCAAAAGTTTTACTAATACGTCTTATATCACCACCTAT
>DMPB01000012.1:3138-4937 GCA_003456175.1 Chitinophagaceae bacterium
CTATATCACCACCTATGCTAAACACATCTTTTGTTGTAATAATTAAATCAACTGAATCTGGATATATAGTAGTAAAAGTTTCAATTTTTGCATCTTGAATAAATGGCAAATCTCGCAGTAAGCGTTCATTATCTTGTAGCGCATATACATCAAGTACATCTCCTTTTTTTAAGAATAAAAAACTTCGTAACGCATCTTTTTTAGTATTAATATGTATTTCATCGATCATACGTTGTAAGGCGTTACTACGCTTACTTGTATCGAAAATGCTACCGCCATAAGGTACTTGTGAAAAAAATATGTGCCTGATAAACTTACCTGTGTGCTTTTGTGCAGGATGCTCGCTAGCTACTGCTGCCACTGCTTTATCTACCGGATCGCTGGTATAAATACTTTTAATAGCATCTTGCTTCCAACGTTGCCAACGTGTTTGCTTTTTCGTAATGGTATCTTGTGCTAACAATGTATTACAGTAGCATACCAACGCAAGCCATACAAGCATACATTGGCCCAACGCCTTTAGGTGTTTCGGTAATACTATGATGTTCTTTTGTTTCAATGACAAACACGTTCTACTATATTAACGTAGTGGGCAACAATTTAGTTCCTTTTTTGAAATTAGTATACTGCAATTTCGCTAGCTGCCAGCGTTATTAATTTACCGTAAGGTAACCAATCAGGATTTTTTTCTAACGGAGTAGCAACAATTTTTAGGGCTTTATAACTATCGTTGAGTTTAAAGCTAAAGCGATAAACACTGCCTGTTTTAGTTTCTGAACTAATATTAAAATTAGGTACTTGTGTTTGTATCAGCTCAAATTGCTTACCATCTTTAGAACCATACAAGGCTAGCTTTGCAGCGCAAAAAATGCTATGCCTTGGATAGTGCAACATAGGAATATCAACCGTTTTTATATCAGTATTTTTTTTGAATTGTATAGTTGCTTCTATGGCCTTACGGTAAAAGAGTAACCAATTATAACTGAAATCAATATCGCCTTCTACCCCATCTATTAACGTTCGCTTGCCTTTATTAATATTATCTTCTTCAAAAGGTGTTGTAAGCTGAATATCGGCATTAATGGCTTTGCTAGTAACACAAGGTTTATTTAATAATGCTATCCATGAGGCTTCGTATTGTTCTGGTGTAACACCATCTTCGTTCAGTAGTTTTACATTAAATGCTTTGCAATTAGCTACAAACTTTTGTACGCGTTGCAGCCAATTAGGTTTTACTTCATACTGTTCTTTATCGGCATTCCATTGCAAGTAGCCATATTTATCTAACCCGAAAAATTTGCTTTGTTGTAGCACTGTGTACTCTAACGATAGGCGTAGCTGTTGAACATGCTGCGCTATTTTTTTATCGGCTTTTGCCAAGGCTTCGGCATCATCTAAATAATTACTTAATACATCAATGTGTTCTGGTTGTAGAAAGCCTTTGATATCGTTCACCGGATTACCATAAATATCTAATCGCTTGCCAAATTTTTCAAAGTAATCTTGTAGTGCATTGAAATACTTTTTTACCGCAAGGGCAGCATTACCATAATAGCCTTCGATAAAACTATTTTTTTCTTTCTCAAAATCTATGTTAGGGTTCCAAAGTAACTTGGCTAATAGATATGTTTTTAGAGGTGCAGCATCGGCATAAGTATCATCGCTACCTTGTGCAAATACACCTGCTACTTTATGTTGCTGCAAGTATTGTATGTTGGGTTGCAGCGTGTGCAGATCTGGAAACGGAGACAGATAATTGGTAAACTGCGTGTAATAATCCCACACAAAAACTCGCTTGC
>DMPB01000183.1 GCA_003456175.1 Chitinophagaceae bacterium
AATACCAGCCATGAAATGAAGGATGATGCCCGTAGCGTTGCCACACCTCATCAATTACAAAACGGTTGTAATCAATCTCATGTTGCATGTTGCCAGTATCCCAATATTCGCCACTATCGTATAAGCCGAAGTAAAACTTCATATTGTATTTATCGCTCAATGTAAGAAACAGTTCTACCAAATCCACTGGAGGTTCATAGCAACCCTTAGCCTTCATTAAATAAGCCGATGGATAGGTAATGAATTTGCGGTAGCCAGAGCGTATTAAAATTACAGTATCAATACCTGCCGCCTGCATGTATTGAAAATCTTGCTCCCACGCTTTGGGTCCCCAGTTTTGATGCGGAATGTCTTGGCTAATTTCATCTAAAAAAGTTCCTGTAATGAGCATGTTAATCGATTGAATTACATTAAACCTGATGCTAATAGTATGTCTTTCCAAAGCATGTAGCCATAGCCATTTAAATGAAGGCCATCGTTACTATAACGTTCATCTAGTTTTCCATCTGCATCTACAAATTGTGGATACAAATTCACAAATGTGAGGTTGGCCTTACGGCAAATGTTTTGCAGCGCAGCATTTACCGTAAGGATATGTTCTGTTTTATTTTGATGATTTTTGAACTGCGTGAATTTGTTATTCGTAGGCAAAATACTTTGTACAATAATGCGTGTACGCGGACTAGCCTGCTGCACCTTGGCGATAATGCGTTCGTAATTACGAATGATAATACTATCTGGAATGTTGCGGGCAATATCGTTAATACCAATCATGATAAACAGCTTGCTAGGTTGGCTGCTCACAACTTCATCGAGCCTAGCTAAGATGCCAAATGTATTATCGCCACTAATGCCTCTGTTTTTAACTTTTGGGTTTTGCCATATTTCTGCCCATTCACCAATATCGGTGATACTGTTGCCTAAAAAAATAATTTCGTTTTTAGTATCGGGTAGCTGCCTAAATAGGGTAACTTTTTGTTCGTAGTAGGTGCTGTTGTAACTGCTATCGAACGTTTGGGCATTTGCCGTAAGGCATGCTACGATACTTACTATACAACAATAGTACTTTTTCATAAAGTATTTTTTGTTACGATGCAAGTGTTGGTTGCGTATCGGTTTTTTTCAGCGGCACTAGCCATGTGATGATAAATGCAGGAATGGTTGCAATAAGTACCCAAATGAAAAATTCTTTATAGCCAAGGTAATCGCTAACAAAACCGCTTACCATAGATGCTATGGTGTAACCTAAGTAAGTAAGTGAACTGCCAAAAGCATAATGTGCCATTTGGTACTTGCCTGGCGCAATTTGTTGCATTATAAAAATGATGATGCCGATAAAGCCAAAGCCATAGCCAAAATGTTCAATAGATACAGCACTACCTATAATCCACAGATTATCTGTTTGTGTGATGGCTAGATAAGCGTACGAGGCAAATGGGAGGTTAAAGCAAGCACAAAGCAACAATAGAGTGCCACGCGTTAAACCTTTGTTGGAAACAAAGTAGCCAGCCGCAAGCGAGCCTAATACAAAAGCAATAGTGCCGAAAATACCTGTTAACATGCCAAGGGTAGCTTCTTGTAAGCCAAGCCCACCCAATGAACGATCTGCCTTAAAAAATAGCGGCATGATTTTGATAGCCTGTCCTTCGGCAAAGCGGTACAATGTAATGAAGAGAATACCGTACCAAATGTGTTTTTTTTGGAAGAAGCTTACAATTACATCTTTAAGTGTAAGCCAAACATCGGCAGCCGATGCAAGTGATGTGGGGTTCGGTGTTGCAGGCAAAAACTTGCGATTATAAAAACCAAGTAGTAGCATTACTGCCGCATAAATAGCCATGATAGTAGCCCAAGCTTGCGTATTGCCCCAAATAGGAATGAGTACACCAACAAGAAATATCATACCACCATTGGAAAACAGCTTAGCGAAATTATAAAATGTACCTTGCCAGCCTACGTAGGCAGCTTGTTGCTTCGCAGAGAGCTCTTGTAAGTATAAACCATCGGCAGCAATATCTTGCGTTGCTCCGAGAAATGCGGTTAATAAAAATAAAACAACAGAAATGCTGAAAAAATGATTGGTGAACATAGCCGCAACCGAAAGGGCAAATAGTAACCCACATAAAAGCTGGGAGCTATAGATATAAAACTTCTTGGTTTTATACAATTCCATAAAGGGTCCCCATATGGGTTTGAAGCTCCACGGTAAGATGATGATGCCCGTCCAAAAAGTGATTTGGCTATCCGAGAAGCCCATGTTTTTGTACATGAGCGACACAATGGTACCACCTAATACTAAGTTGGGTAAGCCCATGGCAAACCAAGTGGTAGGAATCCAGTAAATTGGATGGCGATTGGTAGAGGTTGACACTGGCAAAGCAAAAACGTTAAGCGAATTTAAGCATTGAAGTTAATAAAAAATTTTAGAAACCTCGTTCTATTTATAAAATAATTATTTAAGTTCGTATCGTAAACAACATTGTATGAAACGATTGCTCCGTGTTTTGGGCGTTGCTACCCTATTACCTATTATGGCCTTATTGGCTATGAGCTGCTCGAAAAAATCTAGCGGCGGAACTACTGGTGGTCCTACACCAGTACCACCAATACCTCCATCCACTTTAGATTCAACTGCTTTGCGTGGTGTATGGATTACAACTGCAGCTAGCAATGCATTAGATAGTAGAGCCAATATTCGACAGGCTGTGTTAAACTGTAAGGCGGCGAATATCAATAACATCTTCATGGTGGTGTACAACAATGGTCGTACCATTTATCCAAGCCCCATCATGCAGAATTTGATTGGTGTTCCTATTATGGAGCGTTTTGCAGGTAGAGATCCTTTACAGGAAATTATCGAAGAAGCCCGTGCACATAACATAAAAGTTCATGCATGGTTTGAGTATGGTTTTGCTAGTTCTTTTTCTCAAAACGGAGGCTTGATTTTACAAGCTAAGCCACACTGGGCTGCGAGGGATGTTAGTGGTAACCTTGTGGTAAAAAATGGATTCGATTGGCTCAATGCCTTTCACCCAGAGGTGCAAGATTTTATGATTAGCCTGTTTAAAGAAGTATTACAACGTTACCCAACCATTGATGGCTTACAAGGCGATGACCGCCTACCGGCAGTACCTTCTACCGCAGGTTACGATAGCTATACGGTTAATTTATATCGTTCAGAGAATAATGGTGCGAATCCGCCATCAAGCTTCTCTGAAACAAGTTGGGTGAATTGGAGAGCAAAAAAATTAACTGGTTTCTTAAAACGCTTACGCGACGAGGTAAAGGCTATTAAACCAAGTGTACAGTTAACAATGAGTCCGAGTGTACATCCTTGGGCATTAGGCGAGTATTTGCAAGATTGGCCTACTTGGGTAGATAGCAGTTATGTAGATGCTATTTTGCCACAATGTTACCGTTACGATATTAATTCGTACACAGCTACGCTTAATCAACAAAAGTCGTTTTATCGTAACCCTAATGTTAAGTTCTGGCCAGGTGTTATTGTAAAGTCTGGCAATACCCTTGTTAGCGATGCTTACCTTACGCAAATGATACAAGCCAACCGCACCGCAGGTTTCAAAGGAGAATGCTTCTTTTTTTATGAAGGTATAAAAGATAAACTCACTTATTTTACGGTACAGTATCCGAACATCAGATAAGTTACTATGTATATTAAAAAAATTGTATCAATAGCTGTGCTCTTAGGGTGCAGCTATTGTAGCTTTAGTCAAAAGCTAACATCGTTGGTAGATCCTTTTTTAGGTACGGGTGGCCACGGGCATGTATATCCTGGTGCTACCGTGCCTTTTGGTATGGTACAACTAAGCCCCGATAACGGCAAAGAAGGTTGGGATTGGTGCAGTGGCTATCACTATAGCAGCAATACCATTGCAGGCTTTAGTCATACGCATTTAAGTGGTACTGGCATTGGCGATTGGTGCGATATATCGGTACTCCCATTGAACGACACCAATACTATACGCAATGAAAAAATATGGCATACGTTTGATCATAAGAACGAACAAGCCAAACCTGGTTATTACAGCGTTCAACTAGACAATGGTATTCGTTGCGAGCTTACTGCTACCGAGCGTAATGGCTACCATAAGTACACCTTTACAGGTAAAAGCGGGTGGCTTCGTTTCGATATGGGGTTTGCGATTAATTGGGATAAATCTACCGATGGTATGCTGGCTATTGTAGACGATTCTACCATTATTGGTTATCGCTACAGCACAGGTTGGGCCAAGGGGCAGAAGGTTTATTTTACCGCAAGGTTTTCACAACCTATCCAATCTTTTTTGTACGTTACCGATAGTATTCGAAATGGTAACATTGCAAAGGGTAAAAAGGTAAAGTTGGCATTGCAATTCAATACCGCACAGCCGTTGTACGTTCGTGTAGGCATTAGCAGCGTAAGCACCGATAAAGCAACACAGGCATTGCAAGAATCGCATGGCCAATCATTTACGCAAGTAATGCAACAAGCCGATGTTTTGTGGGAGCAAGAATTACAAAAAATAAAAATAGATGTTAGCAATAAAACACAGGCTACACAATTTTATACAGCACTCTACCGAACTTGCTTGGCACCTGTTACACATAGCGATATCGATGGAGCTTACCAAACACACGACAACAAACAACTTAATTACACCGCAGGTAAGCGCAAGTACACGGTGTTTTCGCAGTGGGATGTGTTTAGAGCATTGAACCCACTATTTACGCTTACGCAAATAGAACGCCTGCCCGATATGATTAACAGTATGCTACAATTGTATCGTGATAATGGCTTGCTCCCCGTGTGGGATTTAAGTACTTGGGAAGCCAATACAATGACCGGATATCATAGCATACCTATCATTGCAGATGCTATTTTAAAAGGTGTAAAAGGGTTCAATTATCAAGAGGCATATACTGCTATGAAAAAAAGTGCCATGCAACAACAGCGTGGTACACCTGAATACATCAAGTATGGCTACCTACCACAAGACAAGCATGGCTGGAGTGTAACCATTACATTAGAATATGCTTACGACGATTGGTGTATTGCACAAGTAGCCAAAAAGCTGGGCTACGAAAGCGATTACAAACAGTTTATGCAACGAGCTATGAGCTACAAAAATTTATTCGATAAAAGCACTGGCTTCATGCGTGCTAAAAATAGCGATGGTAAGTTTGTAGAACCTTTTGATCCAATACTTTCAGAGCATGGTTTTGAGGGCCAATATGTAGAAGGCACAGCATGGCAACATAGTTTTTTTGTACCACACGATGTAGTCGGATTTGCCAATTTATACGGTGGTAGTGCACAGCTAGAAGCCAAGCTCGATGCACTCTTTACAGCACCATCTGAATTGCATGGCGATAATGCATCGGCCGATATCTCAGGCCTTATTGGGCAGTATGCTCATGGTAATGAACCTAGCCATCATATTATTTATATGTATACTGTATTAGGTAAGCCAGCGAAAACAGCAAAGTGGCTACAAGTAGTAATGGATAGCATTTATAAACCCGGACCCGATGGCCTCTCTGGTAACGATGATTGTGGCCAAATGAGCGCATGGTATGTATGGACGAGCTTAGGTATGTATCCGATGAATCCGGCGATTGGTAACTATGTTTTTGGTATGCCTTTTATTAATAATGCAACATTGCAACTACCTTACGGTAAAAAGTTACGCATACAGGTACAAGGCCCATCAGATTATACCAAAAGAAAGCAGTTGGTGGCAGTAACCTTAAATGGTAAAAAATTACCACTTACCAGTATTACGCACCAACAACTGCTACAAGGCGGAACGCTTATTTATACGGTACGTTAAGTACGCCAAAACCATTTTCGTTGGGTACAATACACTGTAATAAGTGATACCAATGTGGTGAAAATAATACCTTTTAAAAAGCCTGCCCAAGCATTCATTTGTAATGCATCGAGGTAGGCTTTTGTATTTGTAATAACAAGTAATGGTGTAACCAATAAAGCTCCTGCAACATAAGCTATCATTGGGTTTTGTCCGTTTAGTGCAAGATAATTGGCGGCTTTGCGTAACCACATTTGCCGTAAGGCTACTTCAAAACATACCAATGCAAAAAAAGCTAAACCACTCGTTACAAAATAGTAGCTGTAGGTAGAGCTATCTTTCTTAATGCCACCTTCATACGCTTCAAAACAAAGCCCAAGTAATAGTAGATAAGTACCTGCTTGTATCAAACGATGTAGTAGTGTTCTTGTTCTTGTATAATAATGTAACACAAAAACAAGCATTGTTGAGATAATTAGATTCAATATCAAATCTCTGGTAAAAAGCAACCAAACATTACTAATAATAATACTCAAAGCACTAACCAAAATAATATTGTAGTGCTTATTGTTATCAATATTTGTTGTTGGTGTTGCAAGCATCCATTCACCGGCGAATGTGCCAGGTATTAAGATAAATAAATACTTTAAAAAGTAAAACTTGTATAGCCAACTAATATTGTAATTGCCAATGGTAGTCCACTCAAATATTACTTTGGTGAAGCTGTTGTTAGGTTCTTTCGCCGCTAAAAAAAATGCCATTATAAATGGTAAGATGCCTAACCGTAGTAATGGCTTTTGATAGGTTAGTGCATATACAATAGTTCCTGCCAACGCCATATTGGCTAATACGAGTAAAATAATATCACTCTTAAAAAAGTCGAATCCTTTGTTTTGATGAAAAGGTAATACAGCAAGTAGTACAATGGCAATAGCATAAGCGGCGTATCGGATGGATGGCCAGAGCCACAGTGGCTTACTTTCTGTTGGGCGGTATAGTTGTAAAAATAATAATACAAAAGCGAGTATGGATAATAAATAATCTGTTGTAGTAGGATTACTGCTAATAACCCAAGCTTTCATATGTTGTGTGAACAAAGCAAAAAATGCAAGCAATACGAAACGCTTCACTGCAATGCGAAGCCATACGGTGAAGTGAGCCCCTGCATCTAACTTTTTTTTAAGTGCAAGTGGCATGGCGGCACCCATGCTAAATAAAAAAAATGGAAATACAAGATCTACCCAAGTAATGCCGGCAATTGTTGGATTGAATTTATGTAATGGAGGTGGCACTTGTGCATGGTACATGAATGCAGGCAACAATCCACCAAAGGCAATGCTGCCAGAAAGCACCATTGTTAGAATGGCGAACCCCCTCAAGGCATCAATACTTACAGCACGTGTAGACATACATGATTGTTTTAAAAAAGGGTAGCGAATACTCGCTACCCTCTAGATGCTTGAAAACTGAAACGATTACCAATTTGGATTCTGCACCAAGGTAGGAACACGGTCGAGTTCTACCTGTGGAATCGGACATAAATTGTGTTGATTAGCATTATACACGCGTAGCTCACGCTTTAAACGTGTAGCATCACCATTCGGATAAGTTACTGGCACACGATACGTAGG
>DMPB01000171.1:0-1317 GCA_003456175.1 Chitinophagaceae bacterium
GACCATCGGGATGCTTGGCCTCTTTGGGTACCACAAACACTTGTAATTGCGTAGCACAAGCATACTGCCTCCGTAGTTTTTCGGCAACACGACTGGTGTAGGTTGCAACGGCCTGCCGAATACTTTCTACATCAGTTACAGGAATACCAAACATGCGAGTGGTAGCAATCATTTGTTTCTCTTCAAGTGGAGCTTTCATATCTATGCAAGGTTCGCCACGTAATTCACGTAATAACCGTACGCCCACCACGCCACCTAACTGGCGCTGTGCCCATTGTAACGGCTGTTGCTGTAACTGCAAAGCGTTTGTAATGCCAATGCTCTTAAGTTTTATAGCATATTTTCTACCAACACCCCACACATCGTCAATGGCTGTATTTTGTAATGCATGTTGTTCAGCAGCAGCATCGGCTAGTATTAAGATACCACCGGTAGCTACTTTATTTTTTTTTGCTAACCGATTGGCAACTTTAGACAGCACTTTGGTACGAGCTACGCCAATAGACACCCTAATACCTGTCCATTCTGCTACCGTATCACGTATCTTTTCAATGAACGTTGGCAACGATGCTGTAGGTATATGAGAGAGTTCTAAGAAAGCTTCATCTACCGAATATACTTCTACCAAGGCAGCATCGCCCATGAGGTGTATGAGTGTATCCATTACACGCCTACTCATATCGCCGTATAAATTGTAGTTCGAAGAAAATACAGCTACACCATGTTTTTCAATAATAGGTTTTTCTTTAAAGTAAGGGCCAGCCATACCAATGCCCAATGCCTTTGCAGGATCGTTGCGGGCAATCACGCATCCATCGTTATTACTTAAAACAACAATAGGCTTACCATCTAAATCTGGCCTAAATACTGTTTCGCAAGCACAATAAAAACTATTACAATCTACAATGGCTTTCATACACTACACTGTTATATAATACCACCTATTAAACAACCCTATTACTTCATTGCAGCATTAGCATATTGCAGCAAGGCTGGCTCTACCATATTAATAATGCAAGTAACAATACCCCATACGGTTATTTGTTGAAACTCGTTAATAGCCACCCAACTTTGAGCATCGCCATCAATGGTTAGCATAAGCTTGCTATTACGCAACAGTACGCGTCGAATAAGCAATTCACCATCAATGGTAGCCACTACAATTTTTCCATCGGCTGGTCGAATACTTCTATCTACAATCAACACATTGTTTTTATGAATACCTGCTGCAGCCATAGTGTTATTATTCACTCTAAAAAAGAAGGTAGCAGGCTTATTCATAATAAGGTGTTCATTTAAATCAATACCACGTTCGGC
>DMPB01000171.1:1543-5627 GCA_003456175.1 Chitinophagaceae bacterium
AAATCAATACCACGTTCGGCATAATCGTCGGCAGCAGCACCAAAGCCTGTAGCATTGGCTGTACGTACTTGTTGTTGGGTGAAATTTTTAGTGCCCGTATAGGCCGCTTTAAAACTATTAGACATACTATGAAATTTAATTTTGAGGAAACTAATTTTTTTAGCAATTTTATGCCAATATTTTTAGTTTTTAAAAAATTGTTTATGCACAGCAGTATCGTATCTGTAAACAATAGCACCAATAGCATTGCCGCACAACAATACCTTGTTAGTGCTCAACTTACCGATGGCACCTTGCTTACTTTAGCTGGTTTTAGTGCTGCTTCACACGCAGAAGCCTTGCTTGTTAAATTGCTATATAATATTAGTCGCCAACAGGCAAGTACCCTTTCACAGTGGTTGGTACATATTCATTGCACGTTACAACAAGGAGTACTTCCGATACAAAGTATGCAAGCACTACACTTCATACCAGCAGAAAAAATGTATGATATACCGGCTGCAATATGCTTGCATCAAACACAGCCCACCGCTCAACTCATTACTAAAATTACTTTACAGTAAATGTAGCTTCGCTATGCAACATCCATTTACACAAGGACGCCAATCGATAAACACCAAACATAGTTGGGCAACCATTAATGAGTATTTGTTGGTACTGAATCTTGCACCAGCTATGGAAGAAAAGGTAATGCAAGTGAAGCAAGCATTCGCCAATACCTACGACCACCCACCAGCTGCATTTAGTAAACCACATATTACCCTTGTAAGCTTTTCGCAAATTGCGCTAGCCGAACAAAATATTGTACAACAATTACAACGATACATACAGCAGCACCCTCCTGTAACAATTGCTACAGAAGGTTTTGGCAGCTTTCCTACACATACCATTTACTGTAAAGTAACTAGCAACAACAGTATTGTTCCATTGGTAAAACACTTACGAGGTATGCAGCGGTTGCTTACGCTCGATAAACTTAATAAACCACATTTTATTACAACACCCCACATCACCATTGCACGAAAGCTACAAGCATGGCAATATGAACAAGGTTGGAAAGCGTATGTGCATCAACCATTTACCGCAAGGTGCATTACAGACCAAGTAGTACTGCTACGGCGTAACGCATTTCAAAAAAATTATACTTCTGTACAAATATTTCAGCTAGCAGGCATCGCCCAAAAGAACACTGCTACCCAAACACAATTATTCGGATGATATGCAACAAGGCAACCCTAATTTGCAACCCAAAGCAGCACCAAAAGATGATAATCAATTGTACTTACAGGGGCGTGGTGCCCAAATAAATACAGATAATAAATTTTTAATGCAATCGCATGCTCGCATGCATGTTGAAGCTATTGACGATTGGGATATACCTAACAGTGCTACTACCTACATTACATCGCAAGCAAAATCGCTCGTGAACAAAGTAGAAAGTCCTGATGTGCAAATGTTTTATAGTATGAACCCTTACCAAGGTTGCGAACATGGTTGCATTTATTGCTATGCTCGTAATGCACACGAGTACTGGGGTTACAGTGCTGGATTAGATTTTGAACGCAAGATTATTATAAAGCAGAATGCGCCTGCATTGTTACAGCAATTTTTAGCGCATCCATCGTGGCAAGGTGTACCCATTAGTTTGAGTGGTAATACCGATTGTTATCAACCAGCAGAACAAAAATTTCAACTTACAAGGCAACTATTACAAGTATGCAGTAAATACCACCAACCAGTAGGTATTATCACTAAAAATGCAGGTATATTAAGAGATGTTGATTTGTTACAATCAATGGCACAACGCAAGCTAGTAAGTGTACTTGTATCTATCACTACATTTAATGAACCCTTACGCCGTGTAATGGAGCCACGCACTACCACTGCTGCGCAACGCTTGCGTGTGATTGAAACATTGAGTAAAGCCGGTGTACGGATGGGTATTATGGCAGGCCCAATGATACCCGGCTTAAATGAACATGAACTACAACAAATACTACAATCGGCTAGTAATGCTGGGGCAGTGTTTAGTGCTTATACGTTTGTGCGTTTGAATGGTGCTATTAAACTTTTATTTCATGATTGGCTGTATAAAAATTTTCCAGACCGTGCCGATAAAGTTTGGCATTTAATTGAATCGGGGCATGGTGGAAAGGTAAACGACAGCCGATTTGGAACACGTATGAAGGGCGAAGGGCCCATTGGCGATTTGGTGCGTCAGCAGTTTATCAAATACAATCAACGCTACAACCTCAACCAAGAACGATGGGATTTAGATAGTACACAATTTCAACGCCCTGGGCAGCAAATCAGCTTGTTTTAATTACAATCGTAATACACCAACTCGGTGTAACGTACTCATGGGTTTTTTATCCCAAAACAATTCAAAATCGTGTAACCTAAAGGCCTCGTAACTTTCTTTTACTTGTTGTAGTGTAGTAAGTTGTTCACTTACGTAAATGCTCCACTGTGGCAACTGCGTTATAAGCCACTCACCTTCTTCTTTAGTAAGTTGTACACTAACAACCTCTCGCATTGTATGAAATTGTAGCTCCATCATCTCCCAAGTGTTCCCTTTTTTGCTCTTAGTGAAAATGGTTGCTGTAGGCATATTACCAATGAAAACTACCTTTGCGTTAGGCTTAAACACAGGTACAGCATCGTTTAAAAGACAATCTTGTATATACGTTGGTGTAACGGTTGTTTTAGGAACTTTCAAACCATCGAACCAAGTATGTAATGGTTGATCAAACCCAATGCCATGCATGTAATTCAATAGCGATTTTTTTAATCCATAACCAAAGCTATCGTGGTCGGCACCTGAGGGATCAATATGTTGTACATCGTTATCAGCAAAGGCAATAGCTACATCGGCAGCTTTATGTACACCAAATTTTTCTGGCGCTAGACCAACAGGGCTATGAGTCGTCATAGCGAATTGATGCCAAAAGGCAGATTGTAGTACACCTGCTTGAAACATTTGTCGCACCATTTCAAGTGAATCGATGGTTTCTTGTGCTGTTTGTGTTGGAAAGCCATACATCAAATAGGCATGCACCATAATACCTGCTTCTGTAAAATGCCGATTCACTTGCGCCACTTGTGCAACAGTAATTCCTTTTTGTATTAAAGCTAACAACCGATCACTTGCTACTTCTAAACCTCCTGATACACCAATACAACCCGAGGTACGTAACAATAAGCAAAGATCTCTTGTGAAACTTTTTTCAAAGCGAATGTTAGTCCACCAACTCACCACTAAACGCCTACGAATAATTTCTAATGCAACTTCACGCATTAAAGCAGGAGGAGCTGCTTCATCTACAAAATGAAAACCATTATTACCAGTCTGTGTAACAAGCTGCTCCATACGATCTACAATAGTTTTAGCAGCTACAGGTTCATACAATCGAATATAATCGAGCGATACATCACAGAAGGTACACTTACCCCAATAACAACCATGTGCCATGGTTAATTTATTCCATCTACCGTTACTCCATAGGCTATGCATAGGGTTCATAATTTCTATAGCCTGTAGGTAATCATCTAACTTAAAATCGCTGTAATCAGGTGTGCCAACTTCGGCTTGCTTATAATCTTTACAACTAGCATTGTTAATGTAAGTAACCTCACCATCTTGTAATAAGTAAGTTCTTTTAAGTTCGCTAGCAGTAATTTTATGTTGTAAGTGTTGGAATAAATTTTCAATAGGAGCTTCGCCATCATCAAGAGTAATAAAATCGTAGTAGTCAAATACCCTTGCATCTTTCAAGCTACGTAACTCTGTATTTGCAAAGCCACCACCCATAGCTACTTTAATATTAGGATGATGCTTTTTGATATACTGACCACAACGAAGTGACGCAAATAAATTACCAGGAAAAGGTACTGATAACGCTACCAACATTGGTTGAACCTGCTGCAAATACTGTTCGAGTAAATCTATCAAAATGCTATCCACCATAGATAATGGCTGTTGCAAGGCATCGTTTAAAGCATCAAAACTATTAGCACTTCTCCCCAAACGTTCTGCATACCGGCTAAAGCCAAAATGCGGATCTACACAGGCTTTAATATAATC
>DMPB01000171.1:5851-7794 GCA_003456175.1 Chitinophagaceae bacterium
CAGGCTTTAATATAATCACTAATATCTTCAAGATACATGGTTGCCAAGTGTTTGGCTTTATCTTCAACACCCATTGTTCCAAAAGCCCATTCTAAATCATCTAACTGTGCAAAACGGCTGGCTTCGGGCAAGAAATTTCGCCTTGCTATAAAGTGGGCTAAGGTTGGATTTTTACCTTGTAAAAAAAGAATAACATCATCAATGGTTTGTATATACGCATTTCGCAAAGTATAGATGCGTTGTATATTCTCATCATATTCATTTACCCGTAAGGGCTTACTAAATATTTGCGTTAATCCATGCTTACTAAATAATTGTAGTGTAACCTCAATACCCAAATCTGCTTGAAAACTAGTGATGCCTTTGGTATTTAAAAATCCTTTCAAATACGCAGTTGCCGGATATGGCGTATTTAATTGTGTAAAAGGAGGTGTGATGAGAAGAATACTTGCTAACACTACGAAATATTTATGCAAAGGTATTACCAAGCTGCCATTGATATTCTTTTTGTTCGAAACAGCGTTGTCATTTGCAATAACAAAAATTTTTTTTGGAAATATCAAATCAACACATACAACTTTGCAGTGTTAAAAATTACACATATGTCATTTAGAGCAATATACATTAGCAAAACGTGGCGCAGTAGCAATGCGTTGCGAGGCAGTATGTTGTAATGAAGCATATTTTATTATATCATTCAACCCTGCCCTACAAGTGCAGGGTTTTTTAATACCTCATTGTATGAAATCGAATTTTAGTAGTTATCGTATACCGCAACAAAGTAGCTTATATAAGCGCCTGCTCAACAATAATTTTTACAACACTTGCAACACATAAGTATATACCATTGACTGCAGCAATGGTGCTAATACAAGCCTCGCAAGTGTTTTGCGAGGCTTATTTTTTAATTTTAATAAAGATGTTATGAACACAACAAACATCACAGCAAAAGAACTACGAGCTATAGGCTATCCTGAATCACCAGTAATACCGATAGCCATGCAAGCAGTACAACAATACTGCAAGCATCAAACAAAAGCCGAAGTAATAACGCTATTAACAAGTGTTTTAGCTACGCCCGAAGCATTTTTAAACGATGAGCATTTTGGCATGATAGCACAAAAACTAATGCCTACAACAAATAATGTAATAGCATTACAACCCGAGCCAGTACCCGTTCGCATTTATGGCGAGGTACATATTCAAGAAGGTGCCTTACGGCAAATGAATACCGCAGCTCACCTACCCATTAGTGTTGCAGGTGCCTTAATGCCTGATGCACACCAAGGATATGGCTTACCAATAGGCGGTGTATTAGCTACACGTAATGCTGTAATACCTTATGGTGTGGGTGTTGATATAGGTTGCAGAATGTGTTTAAGCATTTTTGATATGCCTACCAACCTACTTGATCAGAAACCACAATTTTTCTCCAGAGAAATTGGAGAAGCTACTTTGTTTGGTAGCGGTGCACAATTCAACAAACCAACGCATCATGAAGTGTTGGATGATCCTTTATTCAAGGAGTTACCTTTGTTGCAAAAGCTACACGATAAGGCATGGAAGCAACTTGGAAGTTCGGGTAGCGGAAATCACTTTGTGGAATTTGGAAAGGTTACCATTCGTTCGTACGATACAACGTTACAAGTTCCTCCGGGAGATTATATTGGATTGTTGTCACATTCTGGTTCAAGAGCTTTGGGAGCAACTATCGCTAATCATTACACCCAGTTAGCGATGCAACAATGTAAGCTACCGCAAGAGGCAGCTCATTTAGCTTGGCTTTCTATGAACGATGAAGCAGGTATAGCATACTGGTTGGCCATGAACCTTGCTGGCAACTATGCATCGGCATGCCACCACATTATTCATGCGAAAATTGCAAAACAGCTAGGTATGCAACCGATTACTATGGTTGAAAACCACCACAACTTTGCTTGGAA
>DMPB01000146.1:0-2701 GCA_003456175.1 Chitinophagaceae bacterium
CATTAAAGAAAGGTGCCGATAGGGCTGCGAGTGCAATTTGCTTTTCATCTACCATTACACGATTCATACGGCTGCTAGCGCCACCACTTAAAATTTCGCTGAGTACGTTGAAAGCATAATACTCATCGCTACCTTGTGCAGGTGCACGATAGGCTTGAATTACTGCTGGCAATTGAATATTATCTTCAATTACATCACGTACTTCGGCACCTAAAGCAGGCTCCGTCATATCAGGTCGAGGAATGTTACCACCTTTAGGGATGGCACCAAAATAAGCTGCAATAAGTTCTTTGGTTTTAGCAACATCAAAATCGCCAGCAATACTTAGTACACAGTTATTTGGTACATAGTATTTCTTATAAAAGGCGATGAATTCGCTCAATTGTGCTTGGTTCAAGTGATCCATGCTACCGATGGGTGCCCAGCGATAGCTATTTTGCCGAAAGGCACGCTTTAAAATTTCGGTAATAATAGAACCGTAAGGTTGATTATCTACGCGTTGACGCTTTTCTTCTTTTACTACTTCACGTTGTGTGTTCACGCCAATATCTTCAATTTTAGCGTGCATCATGCGTTCGCTTTCTAACCAAAGACCTAGTTCTAACTGGTTGCTTGGTAGTAATTCATAGTAAAAAGTACGGTCTTGGCTGGTATTGGCATTAAGTGCACCACCGGCATTGGTTACGTACTTATCAAATTCGCCACGCTTAATGTTTTCAGAACCTTCAAACAACAAATGCTCAAAAAAGTGAGCAAAGCCTGTGCGGCTACTATCTTCATCTTTACTACCTACGTGGTAAAGTGCTGTAACGGCCACTACTGGGGCTGTTCTATCTTGGTGTAAAATTACGGTTAGACCGTTTGGTAGCGTGTAGCGTTCAAAAGCTACTTTTCGCTCTTGCGCCATTACTGCGCCAGAGGCCAGCAAAGCAGCAGCTACAAAAAGCCTTTTCAATTGCATAAGTAAAGAGTGTTTAGTGTGGCGTAATATCTGAGTAATTCGGTGATTAGCAATAAAACATTATGCCAATCGGCTGTAAACTTGATGAACGGTTGTTAGTTTGCCTAACGGAAGTAGGAAAAAATTAATGTTTCAACTTTGAGTATTGCTCGCAATAGTGAATAACTCCCGACACATCAACAGCATTAAAGTGGGCTGCCTGCCATTGGTGCTTAAACCAAGTAATTTGTCGCTTGGCATATTGCCTCGTATGTGCCTGAATTTGAGCAATACCCTGCGGTAAATTGATATCGCCGCGTAAATAACTGAATAATTCAGTGTAGCCAACCGTTTGTAAGGCGTTTAAATGTGCAAAAGGCTGTAAGGCCGTTACCTCTGCTAACAAACCAACATCAATCATTTGAAGCACTCGTTGGTTAATACGTTCGTACAACGCAGCCCTATCCATATCGAGCACGATGGGAACCATACGAAACGGGCGTTGTACTTGTGCACCTTGCTGCCATGCTACAATGCTCTTACCCGTATGTATTTGCACTTCAAGTGCTCGCATTAAACGCTGCGGATTTTGTTGGTCAATTTGTTGCCAAGCTTCAGGCGATTGTTGTTGTACTTGTTCTTGTAGCCAAGTGAGTCCTTCATTTACGTAAGTACTACTAATGGTATTCCTCAGGCTTTCAGGAATAGCTGGAATTGCATCTAAACCTTGCATAAATGCTTTGATGTACAACCCTGTTCCGCCTACCATTACTAAAAAAGGATTTTTCGAAAGTTGTTCACTTGCTACTTGCAATGCATACGCTTCGAACACAGCAGCATTTACCTCTTCGTGAATACTATGCGATGCAATAAAGTAATGTTGAACAGCCGCTAATTCAGCTAACGATGGACGCGCTACACCAATATTCATTTCTCGGTAACACTGTCGGCTATCAGCACTAATAATATTACAACCAAAGTGCTGCGCTACCTTAATAGCCATGGCTGTTTTGCCAACAGCCGTTGGGCCTGCGATGATAAATATGATAGGTGTATGCTGCATGAACAATTGCAAATAAACTAATTGCAACGATATAGCGGTATGCAAAACGCTTTCATTGTATTTTGCAGCACCTCAAAAAAGTATAACTCATGAAAGGTTTGTATACACTGGTATTGTTAGGTTGTAGTGTATTGGCCAAGGCACAGTATCAACTCGAATGGAAAATAGCAGATACTGCTTTTGCGCCATTGCCTAAAAGCATACATGTGTATGAAACAGTAACACCACTTGATGGTAAGCCCAACCATGCTTACTACATTATTGCCGATTTAAAAGATAAGGCACTCACATTTACGGTAGATACCAGCTACCGCAGAGGTTTAACACCCGATGCCTTTTTTGCAAAGTACAACCAGCCACACCGAAAGGCATTTGTGATTGTGAATGCTACTTTCTTTAATATGAAGACTTTCAACAACCTCAACGTAGTAATGCGTGATGGCAAAATGTTAGCATGGAACCACCATGCTTATCAAGGTAAGAAACAAGATAGTGGTTACTACTTACACCCTGCCAAAGCCGCTTTAGGCCTTACGGTAAAAAGAAAGCCAGACATTGCATGGACTTACACCGATACTAGCTACCCATATGTAGTAGCCATGCAACAGCCTTTAGATGCACTGAAAGATAAACGCTGGTATACACAAGTGAATTATTGGCGTAATAAAAATGCAGCACGTATTAACGATTACACCATC
>DMPB01000146.1:2948-7735 GCA_003456175.1 Chitinophagaceae bacterium
ATCCCTGCCGATAAGCGTTGGAAAAAAATGGAAACTATTATTGGAGGTGGTCCTGTATTAGTGCAAGAAGGCCGCCCACTCATCACCAATAATGAAGAAATGGCTTTTGCGGGCAAGGCTTTGTACGACAAACATCCTCGTACTGCTATAGGATATACTTATGATAATAAGCTAATTATTGTAGTGGTAGAAGGCCGCAATGCAGGTGTTGCCGAAGGTGCCGATTTACAACAGCTCGCCAATATTATGATACAGCTAGGTTGCAAAGAAGCCATGAATTTAGACGGTGGCGGTAGCACTTGCATGTTGGTAAATGGCAAGCCAACCATTAAGGTAAGCGATAAAGAAGGGCAACGGCCCGTACCTGCAGTATTTATGATACAAGGTAGTTGGTAACTGAATAAGCTATAAAACATGTTGAAATAGAAGACGCCAACCCTTTTGGGTTGGCGCTTCGCTTGGTGGGGGGTGTTGTATCACTAACTGCGAATACGTTCAAATTTTTCAGTTCTGCCAAGCAGTGATATACCAATAAAACCTCTTACATGCATGGTATTACCATCTTTCGATAGCCAAATTTTGGCATCGTAGGTTTTACCATTGTTTGGGTCGTAAATAGTACCATCAATCCATTGATTGCTGTTTTTATCCCAAACGAAATCATTGAATATGTTACTACCTATCAGTGGCTTATTACGTAAGGCAGGGTTTGGGTTTTTGGTATCGTTACTAGGCGTTTTGCCCCAAATGATTTTACCGTAGTACTTACCATTTGATACATAAATTTCAATTTGTCCATCTTTATCAGGGCTCCACCACTTACCAATAATGCCATTTTGAGCATACGTAAGTACGGTAACGAAAAGCGATGCGATTAAAAAAAGACTATGCTTCATTGTTTTCTTTTGGTTTAGGTTCAATTTTTGGAGGGATTAATTTATATACAACAGGCGTTACAATTCGAGATAATAGCGTAGAACTAATGAGTCCGCCAATCATAACAATTGCAAGCGGCGATATTAACGGATTGGTAGAAATAGCAATAGGTAATAAGCCACCAATTGCAGTTAACGATGTAAGAATAATGGGCAAGAAACGCACTTCGCCAGCTTCCCTAATAGCATCGTTTAGCGACATGCCCTCTTCTCTAAGTTGGTTCGTAAAGTCTACCAGCAAAATGGTATTCTTTACTTCTATGCCTGCTAGTGCAATCATACCAATAGTAGCCACAAACGAAAGTGAGTTACCTGTGAGCAGTAGCGCTAATACAGCACCAACAATACCTAAAGGAATTACAGACAACACAATTAACGTACTCTTGAATGTTTTAAACTCTAACACCAATACCGCAATAAAAAAGAATACTGTAACAATAATGATGGTGCCAAAACCACCAAAAGATTCTTTTCTGCTTTCAACTTCGCCGCCCATTTCATAACTGTAACCTTGCGGTAAATGAAGTGCTGCCATTTTTGATTCTACAGCTTTAATTACATCGTTATTAAGAAAGCCTTTTTGAACGCTTGCACTAATAGAAACAGTTCTGTTTTTATTCAAGTGATTGATACTAAGTGGCGATGTTTGAAAACGTAGTGTTGCCACTTGTGCCAAAGGAATAGCTTGTCCTGCAACATTATCAACATATAAGTTATCAAACACTTTTAGGTTGGGGTACATAGGCCTTGGCTTGGTAATTTGTATCACATACTCCTCGCCTTCTTTATCGGTAAAAGAACCAAGTTCTAAACCGGCAACAGCCATCCTTACTGTTCTATCAATGGCAACTGTTGGAATACCCAACATGCTTGCTTTTTCTTTATTGATATCTACTTTAATATCAGACTTTAAATTTTTAACCGGATTGTTGGTGTATATAGTACCCGGTGTTTGTTCTAACAAACCTTCTACTTTACTTGCAATGCTGCGAAGTGTATCGAGATTTTCGCCAAACAAACGAACTTCTACCGGTGCTACTACTGGCGGCCCTTGCTCAAAGTTTTTAACCTCTACTTTAGCACCTGGGTAAGGCGTCCAACGTTGGCGCAGTTGCTCAATAATTTCTAGTTTGCGTGTAGGTTTGGTATCTGGCTTTAGTTGTACGAATAATTGTGCGTAATCAGTTTTTTCGTTCTCTTGAATAACGTTGTAGTAAATACGAGGATTGCCTTTTCCAACATTGGCAGCAGTGTATTGTACTTCAGGTATTTGCCGTAAGGCCGCTTCAATGTTTCGTGTGATGGAATCGGTATAGTTAATATTTGCCTGTAAAGGCGCCTTCACATTCACAATAAATTGAGGCTTTTCTGATGCAGGAAATAAGCTGAAGCCAATGACAGGAAACAATTGTAGTGAGCCAATAAAAATTACGCCTGCTACTACTACGGTGAGTATTGGTTTTTCTAATGCCTTATCGAGTAGGCGGCTGTAACTACCAGAAATGAGTTTTTTAAGTGCTCTTAGAAAGATATTACCATCGGGATGACCAACATGTTCTTTTAATAGCCGGCTCGATAAAAATGGTACGATAGTGAGTGATACTAACATTGATGCTAGTATTGATGTAATTACGGCCATTGGAAGGCTGCGAATAAAATCGCCGGAGGCTTCGGGTAAAAACACCAATGGCATAAAGGCAATTACTAACGTAACAGTACAACCCAATACGGCCATGCCAATTTGTTGTGTAGCTTTTAAGGTTGCTTCCATACGAGAGTGCCCCTCTCGAAGCCAACGCTCTATGTTTTCTACTACAACGATGCTATCATCTACCAACAAACCGAGTGCAACTACTAAGCCTACAATGCTTAATTGATTTAGGTTATAGCCAAACAAGTTCAATAGTACTACGCCAATAGCTAGCGATAAAGGGATTGATATCATTACAACAGTGGCTGCTCTGAAACCAAGTGGCAACAGTGTTATCGCAACTAGTAAAATGGCAATAATAAAATCTGTACCTAAACCTTGCAATCGAGCACTTACATTATCGGCTTGATCGAAGTGTACAATTAAATCGATGTTTTTGGGCAGCGTTTGCTTGAAGTTGGCAATAATAGGTTGATAGGCTTTTTGTGTAGCCGCTATGTTTTCGCCCGATTTTTGAGCAGCAGTTACAAATACTGATCTGTAACCATTCAATCGGGTTACATGCTTATCGGCCTCATAATCGTGATATACATGTGCAACATCTTTTAGTAGCACATTGCGGCCTTGATAGCTGAATACAACGGTATTGGCTACTTCGGCAGCCGATTCAAAATTGCCGCTTGTTTTAATGTTAAAGCTCTTATTATTTTCTATGATACTACCCCCAGGTATATTAGCAATTTCACTTTGAATGGCTTGCATTACCCTATCGGCTGCAATATTCATTTGTGCCATTTTTTCGAGTTGTAAGTCTACTCGAACTATGGGTTTGGGTAAGCCATGTATGGTAACATTTTTTAGTGTTGTTACTTTTTCTAACGCTTCTTGTAAGCGTTTGGCAGTAATACGCATTTGATCTTTAGTAGCATTTTCAGATACTAAACTCATTTGCAAGATGTTCACGTTGCTAGGGTCTACTTTTAGTACTTCAAGTTTTACGATTTCTTTGGGTAACTCGCCACGTAGTGCATTAACTTCTCTTACAATTTCTTGATATTTATCGTCTACATTACTGCCATATTTATACTCTACATCTAGCACGGCAACACCATCAGAAATGTTAGTTTTAATACGTTTGATTTTCTCTAATCCATAGATTCTTTTTTCAATTTTATCTACCACCAACTCTTCCATGTCTTTCGGACTTGTGCCCGGATACACTACAATAATAGGATATTGTGGTGCATGCATGTCTGGATCTTCAGAGCGGGGCATATTCATAATGGTAGTAACGCCCAACACCGCCACCATCAAAAACATGATGAGGGTAAATTGGTAGTTTTTTACCGCATAATTAGAAATTTTCATAACCGTTTTTTAGGGGTGTTTTACTGAATGAGTTTAATGGTAACACCTTCTTTTAAATAAGCATTACCAGCGGTTACAACATAGCTAAAGCCTTCTAGTCCGCTTGTAACTAACACATTTCCGTTGTTGATTTGTTGAATTTGAACGGGCACACGTTGTACCGTTTTTTGATCGTTCGATGCAAATACAAAGCCACTACCTGCATCGCCATCTAGTATAGCATCGTACGGTAACTGCCAACCTTTTTGCGGCTGCGAGGTGGTAATTGTAGCTTTGCCAAATAAGCCTGCTGCAATATTGAGAGTTGGGTTGGGCAGCATAATATTTACCGTAAGGGTACCAGTGGCAGCATCTACCCCTTCAGATTTTGATTTAACAGTACCAACAATGGTTTTTTTGTTCCATGCATCGGCCGAAATAACAGCCTTATCGCCGATACGAATGGCCGACCATTGCACATCGCTAACGGCTGTTTTGAGTACCCAATTATTGCCAGTAACATTCATTAAAAGTACTGGCGTACCAGGGCCTGTGATTTGTCCTTGAGTGCTTAATTTTTTTAATACAAATCCACTAGCAGGTGCTTTGATAACAGCATATTGTTGGTTGAATTTTGCAGCTGTTAATTGTTGTTGCGCAATATCGAGACCAGTTTTTGCATTTTGCACTTGTTCTAATGTGGCTACTGAATCTTTGAATAAATTGGTGGCTCTTTTGTAATCTCGTTCTGCTTTTTCAACGCCTATTACTGCTTGTTGTACTTGTGCATTAATCTCCGTCATATTAAGTGTAGCTAGGGTTTGCCCTTGTACTACAGCATCGCCTTCATTCAC
>DMPB01000146.1:7986-8845 GCA_003456175.1 Chitinophagaceae bacterium
GCCTTCATTCACCAATAATTGTTGAATGATGCCGCCAATTTTGAACGATAAAAACGTTTCATTTTCGGTTGTAAATCGTCCACTTACGTAAATGCTGTTAGGTGCATCTACCGATTGTAGTGGTAGTAACTTCACTGGTATTGTGTCTTTTGGAACAACGGTTGCATCGGCTTTGGGAGCTTGCTTGCAACTGCTCCACATGAATACAAATGTTCCGAATAACATCATTGAAAAACGTAACATATAAAAGTGGTTTAGGGTTGTAATGGATAAGTGGCTTGCTCACGTTCAAGTACCGCTAAAGCCGATAATAATTTGAATTGTTGCACACTCACTAAAAGTTGTGCATTGGTAAGTTGTGTACGTGCATCTACTGTTTCTATAAATGTGCTTACACCTTCTTTATAACCTTTTTCTATAAGTCTTTGGTAGGCTGCTGCAGCTTTAGATTGTTGTTGTGCTGCCAGATAATTTTCTAATGCAACCTTAACATCGTTGCTAGCAATGTTTTGTGTTACTGCGAGTTGTTGTGTAACCGATTTGAGTTGTGTTTCTGCTTGTTGAAAATCGTATCGAGCTTGTTGTATTTTATGCAAGTTGCGCTTTCCATTAAAAATGGGTACATCTAACTGCAAGCCTCCAAAATAGTAGGCACTTCGTGTACTAACGTTATTGAGCTCGGCCTGAGAACCTAGTTGTAGAAAGGCATTGAGCTTTGGTGTTCGAAAAGATTGTTGCATTTTAACAACTGTTTGTTGTAGTTGTACTGCTTGCTGTAACATCTTCAATTCTTCGCGTTGTTGTAGGTTGCCTGTTTGTAATGCAGCTTGTGCTGCTAGTACATTTACCGTAAGGTTAT
>DMPB01000146.1:9078-9489 GCA_003456175.1 Chitinophagaceae bacterium
ATTTACCGTAAGGTTATCGGGTATGGTAATGGGGGTGTTGAGCGGACTGTTAAGCAAAAAGTTGAGGTACATGGCAGCATTCTCTACTTGTTTGACAGCAGTTTGTAGTTGTGCTTGCACCTGTGCAATTTCACTTTCGGCTCGTAGTAAATAGGCAGGAAGGCTCTTACCATTGTTGAGTAGTTTTTCGTTGGTACGCTTGCCTTCTTGTGCTAATACTAGAGCTGCTTTGTAAATATCAACAGCCTGTGTAGCAGCAATATAATCGTAGTAGGCTGTTTTAACTTGTTGTACGAGCAACCTTTTGTAGCCGTTGGCATCGGTAATTTTTATCGCTAGTTGCTGTTGCTGAATTTGTTGATTAAAGCCAATATTTTTATTAATGATAGGTACATTGGTTTGTACTTTAAT
>DMPB01000146.1:9708-10851 GCA_003456175.1 Chitinophagaceae bacterium
GGTTTGTACTTTAACATCGTAAAAATTGGTGGGAAAAAAGAAGGTTTCAACGTTATCAACATTAGGAAATCTATTGCTACCAGTTAATTGATTGAGGGTGTTGTATACCGGATTAAGCAAGTTGCCAATGGGCAAATCGATAGCACGGCCTCCTCTACCCGATTGGTATGCCGCTTGAAAATCTACCGATGGTAAAAAGTAGCTTTTAGCTGTTTGTAACGCTAATGCTGCCTGCTGTACACTAATGTTTTTTTGTTGTAAAGCAAGGTTACTTTGCAATGCCTGTTGAACATAGCGTTGAACGATGGTATCGAGTGGTTGTGCTTCACTTGCGTGTAAATACAGTACCGCCGCGAACGCTAGCAAGAGCTGTTTTATTAATGACGTTCTCATTATTAACACTGTTAAGTTTAGGGTAAAAAAATTATCGGGTTGAAATATCTATTGCGTTAATCATCCATTGAAGTGCTTGTTGCATGGTTTGGCGTTCTAATTCTGGAGTTACGAGTTTATCTAAACGCTTTCTGAGTGATAGCGATACAAGCCCGTGTACCATGCCCCAAATAGCCATTGCTAAAATGTTCGTATCGGCTTTGGCAATAAGGTTTTTATCCATGCATTCTTGTAATATCATTGTCAGGGTTTCAAGAGCTCGGTCGCCATTTTTCCAATCGCCACAATGAAGCTCTTCGATGGTTTGCATAGGTGCAGACTGAATAAACATTAAATCGTAGTACTCAGGATACTTTAAACCAAAATCGAGATAGTTTTCTCCCATTTTAAACAAACGCAACAAAGGGTTTTGTATGTTTAACAACATTTGGTTTTGCTCTGAGAACATGGCGAAGCCTTCTTCGCAGAGGTGAAATAAAATGTCGTTTTTATCTTTAAAATAGAGGTATATGGTGGTTGGGCTATACTCAATTTTGTCGGCTATTTTGCGAATAGAAACATTATCAAAACCTTCTTGCACAAACAACTGCATCGATGCCTCGAGAATCATTCTCCTGAGTTCAAGCTTTTGTTTTTCTTTTCTTTCTGTAATGCCCATGATTTGTAATTACAATGCAAATTTAGTTAACAGTGTTAATTTTTAAAATTTACAAGCTGTTTTTTTCAAAAAAATGTGATGAATGGTAGCAC
>DMPB01000146.1:11097-12577 GCA_003456175.1 Chitinophagaceae bacterium
CACTTGCACTGTTGGTGTATTAGCTATATTTACAACTCACTATTCATGCTCCTTACGTGAAAAAATTGTTTTCAGCCATTATCGGCGCCATTTTATGCAGTACTATGATGCAAGCCCAAACTCCTTTTGATCAACCACCTGCATGGACTAAAGATGCTATCTGGTATCAAATTTTTACCGAAAGGTTCTATAATGGCGATAGAAAGAACGACCCAACCCAAAAAAGTATAAGTGTTGAACCTATTGGTCAGGTTGCTCCCGACGATTGGAAGATTACACGTTGGACTCAAAATTGGTATGAACAAGAAGCTTGGGCTCGCCACCTAAATCAACCACTGAACCAAACCATGCAGTTACGCCGATATGGTGGCGATTTGCAAGGGGTTATTTTAAAGCTCGATTATCTTAAAAGTTTAGGTATTAATGCCATTTATTTTAATCCGCTTAACCACGCTCCCTCTTTACACAAATACGATGCTAGTTATTATCATCATATAGATGCTCATTTTGGTCCCGACCCTGAAGGCGACCTTGCTTTGATAGCCAAAGAAAACCCCGCCGACCCTGCTACTTGGGTGTGGACGAGCGCCGATAAGCTTTTCTTAGAATTGATTAAAAAAGCGCATGCGAAAGGTATTCGTGTAATTATGGATTACTCTTGGAACCACACCGGCACCCTGTTTTGGGCTTGGCAAGATGTATTGAAAAACCAGCAGCAATCGAAATATAAAGATTGGTATGCCATTAACAGTTTCGATAATCAGAATACGCCACAAGATGAGTTTAGTTATACAGGCTGGTTAGGTAACAACAGCTTGCCTGAATTAAAGAAAGTAGCCATTACCACGCAACGCAAAGTAGGGCATCCGTATGAAGGTAATATTCATCCCGAAGTGAAAGCACACATCTTCGCTGTTACAGAACGTTGGTTAAAACCTCGGGGTAATGTACAAGATGGTGTAGATGGTTTTCGCCTCGATGTTGCCGACCAAATTGGTCTGGGTTTTTGGCGTGATTTCAGAAAGGTGGTACGTGCTATCAATCCCGATGCCTACCTGGTTGGTGAAATTTGGTGGGAAGAATGGCCAGATAAGCTCATGAATATTGTACCTTATTGCAAAGGCGATGTGTTCGATGCTGTAATGTGGTATCAAGTGTACAAACCAGCACGTGCTTTCTTTGCCGATGTAAAAGAAAAAATTAACAGTAAGCAGTTACAAGATAGCATTACGCAACAATGGAACCGTGTATCTCCTGCGCATCAACAAGCTATGATGAATGTTGCCGCTTCGCACGATGCACCACGCTTACTCACTTGCTTTGGTAACCCCAGCAACTATAAGTTTCGTGCCAAGAGGAACGACGATGCTGCGTATTACACCGGTGCGCCAACGGCCGAAACCAAGCAACGGGTACAGCTATACTTGCTACATCAATTCACAACAGTAGGTGCACCACATATTTATAATGGCGAAGAAAT